>JACZXC010000245.1 GCA_022571825.1 Myxococcales bacterium
GCCGGCGACGCGAATTCCATCGATCGTGATCCCGAAAAAGTCGACGATCCAGTCGCCGACCAGCAGGAACGCGATCAGCAGCCCGAACGCGTAGAGGCAAGCGAGCCCCACCTGACGGCGCCGCTCGGCGGCCGGCCAGCCCTCGGTCAGGGAAAGAACCAGGACGCTCGTGCTGAGCGGGTTGATGATCGGTAGCAAGCTGCCGAAGGTGATCAGGAAATACTCGATGAATGTCACGGCGGGAGGCTATCGGTCCCCACGCATTTTTGCGCGGGCCCGCGCATCAATGCGCGGGGCCCAGAGCCGCGGTCACGGCCGCCTGAACCTCCGGGAGGTGGAGGTTCCCCAGATGGCCGCCACCCGGGAAGAGCGTCAGCCGGTCGCCGAGGTGGCGCTCGAGGAACGCGAGCCCGTCGTCGCCGAGGATGAAGTCGTCCGCGTTGTGGAGGACCCGGACCTCCGGATTCTTCCAGGTCGACTCGTCGAGCGACCGGAGGCTGGTCCGACGCACGAGCTCCGGAGCATCGGTCACGCCGTAGTGGTCCATGGCCCAGGGAACCACCAGCTCCTCTCCATAGCGCGGATAGGTGATGCTGGCGAAGCGATCGAGCGCACGCCCGCGCTGCGGCAGCGCGAGTGGCTCCAGCACGGGATTCCCGTTCTCGGCCACGGCGCCCAGCGCGCTGGCGAGCCCGATGCGTCCGGCCATCCCGATCATGAAGCGCGACTCGTCGCGGTCCATCGGCAGCGGCTTGCCCTCGGGCAGCCCGTGCTGGGCCACCAGGAAGGCCTTCATGGCCAGTTCTTGGATGCGGCGATCACGTTCGTCGTCTCCCCAGCTGGCTGGCACCGCGAACGCCGCTTCGAAATGCTCGGCGGCCACGATCAGGTCGACGGGAGGATTGACGGCCACGAAGCGGTCGAAGCGCAGGGCCTCGGGACCTCGCTGCGGCTGCGCGTCGGCCACGAAGAGCGTTGCGATGCCGCCCAGCGAGTAGCCGATCAGCTTGGCGCCCTGGATCCGGTCCCCGTGGTCGGCACGCAAGTCGGCCGCGATCCCGTCGAGGGCGCTGTAGACGTCCTCGGCATCCGCGGGAGAGAACCCCGGGTAAGGCACCGAAAGCGCATTGCGTATGAACTCGGGATGGAACGGGCTGCTGATCAGGACCACCGAGTGGCCGGCCTCCCAGGCCAGCTCGGCCAGCACCAGCGCCAGCGGCGACTCGCGATGGGCCCCGATGCCGGGAACGACGTAGACAACGGGCGCCGGTTCGGGCTGGAGCCAGAGAGAGAACGGAAGCTTCCGACCCGTCGCCGCGATCTCCACCTTCCCGACCCGGGCGCGCGCCGCGAACTCCAGATCCCGGGGCTCGGCCAGCAGCGAGCCCAGCGAGGGCTCGGGGTCGCTGTTGGCGTAGGCCGACTCCGGGATCTCGTAGCGCTCCATGGCGATCTGGCGCTGGGTGGCCCAGAGCGCGCGGATCGTGAGATAGAGGTGGGCCTTCTGGCTCTCGGTGATGGCGTCGTAGGCATCGATGCGCAGCGAGAAGCCGTTCAGCGTCGCCCCGATGCTGCCGCCGGGCAGGTAGAAGAGCGGGTCGAGCACGGTGTCGAAGACCTTGCCGACCCCGTCGCGCACTGAGCTCGGCCCGAGCAGGGGAATCACCAGGTAGCTGCCGTAGCCGATCCCCCAGCGCGCGAACGCGAGCCCCACGTCCTGGTCATGGGTCCGGACGTCGAGCCGCTCGGCTACGTCGAAGAGCCCCCCGACGCCGGCCGCCGTGTTGACCAGGAAGTGCACGGTCTCCTCGCCCGCCTCGCACGCCTCGCCCTGGAGCAGCAGGCTTGCGAACCGGCCCGGAAACCTCAGGTTGTAGGTCACGTTCTCGAGCGACTCGCGGACTGGCTCGGGCAGCAGGAAGCGCCACACCCTGGCCACCGGCCGCAGCACCCAGTCGACCATGAACTTCGTGACCACCAGGCTGCCGCGGTTGAAGCCCTCGACCCGGTCGGGCATCAGCTGGGTCAGTTCGAACCCGACCCGGTAGTTGGCGTCCTCCATCCCCTCCATCGCCGTGAAGGAGCTGGCCGACAGCTCACGGGTGGGGTCCTCGTGACGCGGACCACTGGCGCACGCCACCGCCAACAAGGTGGTGGCGACGACGGTTATGCGAAGACGGTGGGCGCGCACCTAGAGCGTGGTGCAGTCCCCGAAGGCGACCCAGCCGACCCCGTCGCCGGTCACGGTGAGCACGGTCTCGCCTTCGTCGTTGATCAGGAACGTCCAGCCGCGGCCGTTCTCGATCCCCTGGAGGATCGTGAACGCACCCACGCGCTCGACGGTCCGGATCGTCGTGGTCTGGCCGGTGCGGCCTTCGTCGAGGATCTCGATCTTCTTGGCGCCGATGTTGATGCGCACGAATTCGGGCAGGCTGACGTCGTCGGCGTCGCCGCCCACGCACTCCTCGTCTTCGATGCACGAATCCGATTCGTGGGTCGTGCAGATGAGGGGCTTCGAGCCGTCGTAGGGGCCCTTGGCCAGTGCCGACGTGGCGAGTGCGGTGAGGCCGAGCGAAACGAAAACGGTCAGTGCGATGCGAAGAAACATAAAGGTCTCCTGGAAGAAAATGGTTTGGGGGCTCGTCCTTGAGCGTTAGTTGACGGTGTAGCCTTTGCCGCCGAGACAGGCGCTGTAGGCGCGAATGAACTCGTTGTGTGCCGACTGCTGGGAGCTCTCCCTGCGCCGGTTGTTCGACCGCGTGCTCATGCCGCCCATCATCCCGCCACCGACGGCACCGATCTTGGCGCCCTTTCCGGCGTTGCCCGAGATGGCACCGATGGCGGCGCCCACCGCCGCACCCCCGGCACCGCCACGGGCTGCGCCGCCCAGAGTGCTCTTGCTGCTACCGGGTGCCCGCATCGGGTCGTAGCCCGTCTGGTTTCTGGCCCAGGATTGACACTCACCCTCGTCTCGGGCCTGCTGCTGCGGGCTCTGGCCCTTCTGGGGATAGACGTAGATGCCCTGCCCGAGGGCGGGGAGGGCAACCAGGGTCGCGAAAAGTGAAATTGCGAGAAGTCGACGCATGAGTTTCTCCTTGGGATGAGCAAAGTCTGCGGCTGGTGGACGAATCGATTGGCGTTGGACCCGACTTCAGCCGAGGGAGCAGGATACACACAACCCAAACTCCTGTCCGACTCGATCGACGCGCCCGGGAAGGCGGACCGATTCAGGGCCACCGTATTAAAGGCTCGGCCGTCGAGGTGCGAGTTCCGGACTCGCCTTCAAACCGAAGCGCCTGCGTAGGGCGGCGCCGGGTCGTACTGCATGAACCGCTGGGTCTGCCGGGCACGCTCGATGTCCCAGATCTGGCCCACCAGCCACAGCGCCATGTCGATGCCGGCGGAGACGCCGGCCGCGGTCACGACGTTGCCGTCATCGACGTAGCGGACGTTCTCCAGCACTTCGACTTCGGGCGCGCGCTTGCGAAGCGTCTCGATGAATCCCCAGTGCGTCGTGGCCCGCTTGCCGTCGAGGAAACCGCACTCCTGGAGCAACAGCGCGCCCGTGCAGACACTGGTGATCCAGCGACAGCTCGAACCCGTCTTCCGGAGCCAGTCGATCAGGACAGGGTTCTCGACCTCGGTATTCGTGCCCTGGCCGCCCGGAACCAGGACTATATCCAACGGCGGAGCCGTCTCGAAGCTATGATCCGGAATCAGGCGCAAGCCCTTGGCGCAACGCACCGGCTCAGCCTGCTCCGCAATCGTCACTACCTTCACGTCGTCCATGTCCATGCTCGCCATGGTGAAGACCTCCCAGGGCCCGACCAGATCGAGTTCCTCCAGGTCTTCGAAGAGCAGCATTCCAATCGTGAGACTCATGGTCATTCCTCCCCTGCAGCGGGTCGCCGTCGGGCGCCGCGCTGGAAGCGTGTTCGGTACTCGGCCGGGCCCACACGCAAGGTTCGCAAGAACGCTCGGCGCATGGTCTCGGGGGATCCGAAGCCGCAGCTTGCGGCGATTCCTCCGACGCCGTCGCGAGAGTCCTCGAGCAGGCGGCGTGCAGACTCGATGCGACAGCGCTCGACAAAACGGGCCGGGGTGATCCCCGTCTGCTCGGCAAAGACGCGGGCAAAATGGCGGGGGCTCATGCCCGCACGCCGGGCCAGCGACACGACACGGTGGTCGCCATCCGGATGCTCCTCCACCCACTCCTGCACGCGGGCCACGGGCTCACGCTCGGCCTGCTGTGCTTCGAGCCGCGCACTGAACTGGGACTGTCCACCCGGCCGCTTGAGGAAGAGCACCAGCCGGCGGGCCACCATCAGCGCAACGTCGGGGCCATGGTCCTCCTCCACAAGGGCCAATGCGAGATCCATCCCGGCCGTCACACCGGCGGACGTGTAGAAGCGCCCGTCACGCACGAAGATGGGGTCGGTTTCCACCTCGACCTTCGGATAGCGCCGCGCCATCACTTCGCAGGCCGCCCAGTGGGTGGTCGCGCGCCGGCCGTCGAGGAGCCCGGTCTCCGCCAGCAGCAGGGCCCCGGTACACACAGAAGCCACGCGCCGCGAGCGGCAGGCGATCCTTCGCAGGCATCGCGTCAGGCCGACGTCGTCGAGCAGCGCATCCACGCCCCGCCCACCGGCCACGATCAGGGTATCGAGATTTCCTCGCAGGGACGCAAGCGAGCGGTCGGCCAGCAGCGACAGACCACTCGAGGTGTCGAGCGGTCCGGCTGCCATGGCTGCCAGCTCGAGGCGATAGCCCGTAGAGCGCGGTCGACCCCGTCTTCGGAGCTCCCGGGTCGCGGTCGAGAAGACCTCCAAGGGCCCCGTGACATCCAGGATCTGGGCATCGGGAATGGCGAAGAGGACGATACGGCGAGCCATGGCCCGAAGGTGCCCGTCCCGAGGTCTGTCTGCAATGACATAGACCCCTCTCTTTCTGCCAACCTCATTCGTCCCTCCGAGCACGACGATTCCAGCTGGGCTCGTTTCAGGGAGTCGGGTCACCTGGACGTCGCTGGGAGATGGCGATCCAGGAAAGGAGCTTGTTCCGATGCTACAAATCGACGCGAGCACCACACTTCGACCTCAAGGACTCCGTCACCGGTGATGAATGAACCGTCTGTCGATTGCCGGAAGAGGATCGTTCTCGCAG
>JACZXC010000010.1 GCA_022571825.1 Myxococcales bacterium
ATGCGACCCACGCGCGAGTCGGTGGCTGGCCGCCGACGCCCAGATGAGTCGGTGGCTGGCCGCCGACGCCCAGATGAGTCGGTGGCTGGCCGCCGACGCCAAGCGCGCTGGTTCACGCACCCCGCCATGGGCTTCGCGGCCGCGGCCGCACTCGCCCTGTACATCGGTGTCGGTGCCGTCCAACCGCCTATCGGGCCTATCGGGCCTATCGGGCCCATCGGTATCGACGAGTCCGAGCCGCAGATCGCGGGAACCCTCCCCGAGTCCATGACGTCCTCGCCGCGGACGGAAACCCGATCACTGGATCCGATCGCGCCCTCGCCCGGGTCCACTTCCGGGTCGGAGTGGGCACCGGTGGCGGAAATCGATCTCGACGATGTGTCCGACGAAGAGCTGGCCCTGGCTCTCGAGTTCGACACGATCGAGGACCTGGAAGTGATTGCGAATCTCGATCTCCTGGTGAGGCTGCTGGAAGTCGAGGAGGCCGGATGAGACGGGAAGTCGAGGAGGCCGGATGAGACGCGTCCGGGCAATGGCCTTCGCGGGCTTGATCCTCGCCTTCCCGATCGTACTGGCCTCGGCGGGTGTCACGAGCGCCGGCGACCGCCGGGCGGGTCGCGGCGACCAGGGGAACCGCATGCTCCCCATCGACGAGAACCGGCGCGGATCCGGCGCCATGGACCGTTTCGAAGGGCGTGAGCGGCGAGGCCGGGGGGACTCGGCCACCCGGGACCAGCGACGGAGCCTGGGCGAGCCGATGCGGGGTGGCCGGGACTCGGCGGCCCGGAAGGAGAAACGCCGCCAGTACTGGCGGATGCGGGACCACCGGGACTCGCGGGCCCGCGCGGAATCGCAGAGGTTCGAGGGGATGCGGGACCGCGGTCCCCTGGCGATGCAGCGGAAACGCATGCGCCGAACCCTGCGGATCTTGCCCCAGGTCGAGCGCGAAGCGCTTCGGGAACACTGGGGACGCTTGGGCATCGAGGAACGAGATCACATGCGGCGGCACCTGCGCGACCTCGGTCCGGGGGACCGACGCAAGCTGCGGGACAAGATCGAGCGGTTCCGCGCACTCCCCCCCGACGAACGGGAGGATCTGCGCGATCGTCTCCACCATCTCCGCTCCCTGGAGACGAGCGAGCGCGACGAGATTCACGACAATGCGGAGCGCTGGCGCAACCTCGACCCCGACGACCGCGACCGGCTGCGCTCCACTTGGCATCGGCTGCGCCGCCTCTCCCCGAGCGAGCAACAACGCCTGCTCGATCGGGTGCTCTCGGAAGCCGACTGAAAGCAGCCGGGTGGGTCGGACCCCTCTAGTCGTCCCGCGCTACCCCGCGCCGGAGGGTCTTGGTTCCCCCCTTCACGTGGAAGGCCTCGATGCCTCGCTCTCGCAGGAGTAGCGCCAGGTGCGCGCTCTTGAGTCCGAACTCGCAGTAGAGCACGTACGTGGGTCCGGCCTCGAAGCGGAGGTAGGCGCTCAGTGCATCGGCGAAGTCCAGGTGCAGGGCGTTCGGGTGGTGCCAGCCGTCGAACTCGGCCTTCGAGCGCAGGTCGATGACGATCGCGCCGTCGGGGACCCGCTCGACGTCGAGTTCCGGAATCTCGAGCTTCTCGAGGTCGAAGCTGCGCAGGTCGTAGACATCGCGTGCGCCGACCGCCGCCTCGACCTGGGAGAGGTCGAGCTTCTCTTCCTCGGCCAGGATCGCTCCGAGCGCGGCGCCGGTGGCCGGCCGGCTCGGGACGATGGCACAGTATTCACCGACAACCTTCGACAGCTCGAAGGTTCCGATCACCCGGGCCATCGCGATGATTTCCTCCTTGTTGAAACCCGCCAACGGCCGGAGTACGAGTCCGGACGCCGCCTGTGAAATTACCGAGAGATTCTGAAGTGTCTGCGACGAGACCTGGGCCACGGCTTCGCCGGTCACGACGGCCACTGCCCGTCGTTCTCGCGCGATGGACTCCGCTGCGCGCAGCATCAGGCGCTTCAGCAAGATCTGCCAATAGCGCGTCGCCGTCTTCGACCGGAGCTCGGCGCTGAGCGCTTCGAAGTCGACCACGTAAAGCCGGGGCCGGTCGCCGTAGGACCAACGATCGGCGAGCACCTTGACCACCCGAAGGACCCCCCGAAGATGCGTTGCACCCCCGAGGTTGCAGAAGACGTAGTCGAGGCCGACGCCGCGCTTGAGGATCTGCCACGCCGCCACCGCCGAATCGAATCCGCCGGAAACGAGTGCCACCGCCTGTCCCTCCACGCCCAGGGGTATTCCGCCGTAGGCGCGAATCCGCTCGGGGAAGAAGCAGGTCTCGTTCTCGAAAATCTCGACGTACAGGGTCACCTCGGGATCATCGAGGTCGACGCCTGCCGAAACGGAGAGCAGCGCCGTTCCCAGATCCCGCTCCACGTCGGCCGCCTTCACCGAGATCCGGGAGCGGTCGCCGACGCGCCGCGCGCGCACGGCGAAGCGCCGACCGCGAACCCGCTCGCGAAAGAGATCTTCGCCGGTGCGGACGATGTCCCTCAACTGGGTCCCCGTGCGGCGCTCCACCAACGAAACCGATTGCACCCCGAACACTCGGGTCAGCGCTTCGATGTCGCGGTGGCCGCGGATCTCCACGAAAACGCGGTCGCGGGAGGCCCGGATTCGCGGGATCGATCCCTGGGAAGAGATGGCGTCCTTGAGGTTGCGGATCAGTTGCTGCTGAAACTTCCGGCGGGTAGCGCGCGCCTTGATGCCGAGGTCGCCCGAGAAGCGGAGCAGGGCGAGCTGCGGCGGCTTCGCGTCGCATTGGGGCTGATCGTCGCTCCTGGCTTCGTCGTGACGAATCAACCATCCACCGGGTAGTGGCCCGCTGTCACGACGAGCAGGCGCGCTGAACGCCCACGGCCAGGGCCACCGCGATCCAGAGAATCGAGATGGGCGAGAAGCCGCGGGTGCGGCGGGGCGTGTCCTCGTCCTGGAGTTCCAGCGGAGGTGCCATGGAAGTCTGTATCGAAGGCTCGAAGACGAGGGGCGAGGCGCTTTGAGTGTTCGACAGGCTCCCCCCGCAGTGGACGCAGCGCTTTGCGTTGATGGGAAAGGTCACCCCACAACGCTGGCAATAGACCTCGAAGGGGGAGACGGGGCTCTTCGGCTGCATCGGTTCGATGGTATCGAATTCTGCCCCCTCAAGCGGCGGTCCCAGGTTGCCGATTCATGCCGCGTTTGCACCGATCCACGGTTCTAGGATGAACGACCCGATCAACCCACCGCCCGACGAATCGCCCGAAGCCGGGCCCCATTATCGCGTCGAGCTGCTCGCCGGAGCACGACCGACCGAGGAAGGGGTCGTCTGTGGCGATGACGCCTCAATCCGCCTGGTTCATTGGAGCCGCGTTCGGTTCGCGATGGCAGCCGAGATCGGCGAGCCCCAAGGGGTGCGAACGATCGTGTTTGACCTGGTGGTCGACGAGGCTGAGGAGTGCGTACTGTACCGCTTCGACGCCGACCCGGGCCAAGACGCCGTGGAAATGGCTCGTCTCATCGCGGAGGCCCTGGCTCCCGATCGGGCGGAGGGCTCGATCAAGAGCTTGGCGACCGACGGCATCGCGACCCGCTGGTACCCGGATCTCGAAAGCTTCGAGGAGGCCAACCTCGCGATCATCTCCTAGGCGATTCCGATGGATCGACCCGCGGAGATTCGGTCTCGCGCAACACGAAAGTGGGGGCGAAAAAGGGTGCGATCCTGGTGGCCGAGCAGCTGACCCATCGGGGCCTGGTGTCGGGGGCCCGGCGGCCCGGCAGGACGGACCGAAAGAGCCTCCCGTCTTGCGGCTCAGCGCCGGAGTGCTCACAATACCGACAAATTCTGCAAAACCGAAGGAGGGGAGATAATGGGGCTTCGATCCACAGGGGGATGGCTGATCGCGGCCAACTGCTCGCTGGCGCTCGGGCTGGTCGCCTGCGCCACCACGGAAACTGAGACCGGTTCCGGCGCTTCGACCCAGGAGTTCGGCGAGCAGCCGCCGATGGAGACG
The DNA here is from genome assembly GCA_022571825.1 of Myxococcales bacterium. Lineage (GTDB taxonomy): Bacteria > Myxococcota_A > UBA9160 > UBA9160 > SMWR01 > JACZXC01. The sequence continues at coordinate 4,022 of JACZXC010000010.1, forward strand.
TCGAGCCGGTCGTCCCTCGCGTTGCTCCAGACCGTCTACTTCGATCTCGATCGACACGAGATCCGGGCCGATGCCAAGTCCGCGCTCAGGGACAACGCCAAGGCGATCCGGAAGAACGAGGACTGGGGCAGGATCACCATCGAGGGCTACTGCGACGAGCGCGGCAGTCAGGAGTACAACCTCGCCCTCGGTGAGAAGCGGGCGCGGTCGGTGAAGCGATACCTATTGGACCTGGGCGTTCCCCAGTCGCGCCTGGACGTTGTGAGTTACGGCGAGGCAGCCCCCGCTGTCATGGGTCACAACGAGTCCGCTTGGCGATACAACCGACGTTCGGAATTCAAGTCCGGGAATTAGTTCCGGTGCCGATTTGACCTTGCGGCCGGGCCGGTGATACCGTCGGTGGGCTCCTAGCGCATCGAGGTGTCAGCATGCCCGTACACGGTGGAAAACTCGCGGCCCGCACCCTCAAGCAGGCGGGCGTCGAGTGCCTGTTCACACTCTCCGGCGGCCATATCATGCCGCTCTACGACGGTTGCATCGACGAGGGCATCAGGATCATCGATGTCCGCCACGAGCAGGCCGCGGTGCACGCCGCCGATGCCTGGGCGCGTTGCAACCCCGGCAAGATCGGCTTGGCGGCAATCACCGCCGGACCCGGTGTTACAGACGGAGTCACCGGGGTCGCCAACGCGTGGCGCGCCAACTCACCGATTCTCGTGATCGGGGGGCAGGGCCCGTTCAACAATCTGCGGCGTGGATCACTCCAAGAGATGGATCACGTTGGCGTGATGCGACCGATCACGAAATTCGCCGACACGGTCTATCAGACCCATCGCATTCCCGAGTACATCGAGCTCGCGATTCGATTTGCCGTGTCCGGGGTTCCCGGCCCCGCGTTCCTGGAGATCCCGATGGACGTCTTCATGGGACAGTGCGAGTGGAAAGATGCGCCGATCCCTCGAATTCGAACCGAAACCCCCCGCATTTCCCCGGATCGCGAGGAAGTACGGCAGGCCGTGGAGATCCTTCGCGCCTCGCAGCGACCGATGCTGATGGCGGGAACCAGCGTGAAGTGGTCTCGGGCCTCCGGCGAGCTCGGGCGCTTTATCGCGGATACCCACATCCCCACCTACACCAACGGAATGGCACGAGGTGCGGTGTCCCCAGACTGTCCAGAGTTCCTCAATCGATCGCGGCGCCATGCGCTCAAGGAGATCGACTGCATCGTCCTGGCGGGAACGCTGCTCGACTTCCGAATGCGCTTCGGTCAGACCATCCCCGCCGACGCGAAGATCATCCAGCTCGACATGGATGCGACCCTGATCGGGCAGAATCGCGCCGCGGATGCCGCGCTGGTCGGAAATCTCGCCTGTAGCTTCGAGCTGCTGGCCGAGGAGATGAAGAATCAGGGCGTGCAGCTCGACTTCAGCACTTGGCGCGATACGCTGCGCGCGATCGAGGACGAGGCCGAGAAGAAGGTCCAGGCGGCGCTGAACAGCGACGAGTCTCCGATCGACCCCCAACGCATGTGCCGCGAGATCCGCGATTGGCTCGAGACCCTGAACGAACCGATCGTGATCGGCGACGGAGGCGACATCGTCGCCACCGCCGCCAAGATCATCCCCGTGCGGCGTGAGGGCGGGTGGATGGACCCGGGGCCCCTCGGCACCCTCGGTGTGGGCATGCCCTTCGCGCTCGCCGCCCAGATTTCGAATCCGGACAAGCGAGTGGTGATCGTGTACGGAGACGGTTCCTTCGGGCTGAACGGGTTCGAGTTCGACACCGCCGTGCGCTTCGGCTTGCCGATCATCGGTGTCATCGGTAACGACGCCGCTTGGGGGCAGATGATGCGCCCCCAGGGTGCCATGCTCGGACAGGATCGACTGGCCGGAACCCTGCTCAACTACACGCGTTACGACAAAGTGGTCGAGGCTTTTGGGGGTTACGGCGAACAGGTCGAGCGTCCGGAAGAGATCCGGCCCGCCTTGGAGCGCGCGGCCGCATCGGGAAAGCCCGCACTGGTGAACGTGATCATTCGCCAGGACCGCGAGTTCAAAGGCGGAATCTACGTCTAGCGCCCTTTCTTCTCTCGCGACGGTCGAACGAGACCCGGGCGATCTGGGGATCGACCTCGGCGCTCTCGCGAACTTTCTGGGGGTGACCGGACCGCTGGCGGTCGTCGATCTGGAGACCACCGGACTCGCGGGGGATGGCGGCGCTTCGATCCTGGAGGTGGGGATCGTCTTGGCGGAGGCCGGCGTCGCCTCGGTGACGACCCTCGAGAGCCTGGTCCGACCCGACGTCCCGATTCCGCGCGCAGTGCAGCGACTGACCGGTCTGACGGACGCGGACGTAGCCGAGGCTCCGGGGATCGCGAGCCTGGCCCCGGCCATCGCCGGGGCTCTCGACGGGCGCACCATCGTGGCGCACAACGCGGGCTTCGAACGCCACTTCCTGTCGCACTTCGTGTCTCCGGCCCTCGATCAGGCTCGCTACCTCGATACCCAGGAACTGCTCTCCATCACCCATCCCGATGCACCTGATCTTCGCCTGGAAACCTTCACCCGCTGGATGCTGCAGACCGAGGAACGGCACCGGGCTCTGAGCGACGCCCTCGACACCCTGCGGGTTCTGTCGCGGGTGGCGCTGGGGTCGAACCGGGGTGAACGCCGCTACGGGGTCGCGCGGAATTCCCTCGAGAGCTATGCGCCGGATTCGCCGTGGCTTGGGCTGCTCGATGCGGGACCTCCGCTGCGTGTCGAGCCGACCGAGGTACAGTTCGTGGCGATCGGGTCCAGTTCGGAAGAGCCCGTGGCCTTCGACGAGGACGCCATCGCTGGGGCGCTCGCGGACGAGGCCCGCGGACGACGTCACTTCCGCGAGTACCGGGTCCGGGACGGGCAGATCCGCATGGCTCGCGCGTTCGTCCGCAACCTGGCGGAAGGCGGCCGCTTGCTTCTCGAAGGCGGAACCGGCGTCGGGAAATCGCTGGCCTATCTCGCCGCCGCGATTCCGTTTTGCCGGATGCGTGCTGCCGCCGGGATCCGGGAGCCGATCCTGATCTCGACACGCACCAAGCTGCTCCAGGATCAGTTGTTGATGAAAGACATTCCCGCGGCCGCCGCGATGCTCGGTCATTCCGATCTGCGGGCCCTCTCGATCAAGGGCCGCGCGAACTACGCCTGCGGGCGCCGCCTGGCTCAGGTCCTCGCCGAGGGCCGCGAACCGCGCATCTTCGCCGAGGATCGGCTCGCCTACGCGGCGCTGGCCGCGTGCGCGGGCACGCGTCGGCATGGCGAGGTGGGAACGCTGCCCGAGGCCCTGCTCTTCCGATTTCCCGCGCTGCGGGATCTGTTGCGGCGGTCGGTAGCGGCGCGGGCCGATCAGTGTACGCGGGAGCAATGCAAGGCAGAGCCGACGTGTCCCCTCGGACGCCGGCGTGCTGCCCTGGGCGAGGCGCAGCTCGTCGTCGCCAACCACGATCTGCTGCTGCGCTGGCCGCCGGACTATCCGCAATTCAGCATCGTCATCGCGGATGAGGCCCACGAGCTACTCGGGGTGGCGGACGAGGTCTACGCGCGGGAGGTTCGGCCCGAGGAGCTGCTCGAGCGGGTCGACGATCTCTTTGGGCGTCCCGCCGACGGCCCAAGCGGAGACGCATTGCTGGCCAGAAGCCGACGCAGGGGCGTCGAAGCCGAGGTTCGGGCCTGGCGCCGGGAAGTGCACCAGGACCTGGCGGCCCTGGGACGCTCCCTGGCCTCGAACACCAGCGAGTATGGTGAGGTTCAGCTACCGGCGGATGCCGCGCGGGCCTTTCCCGAGCCCGCCGCCCTCGCCGGACGCGCCGCTGCGCGGCTGCGCGACGTGGCCGACCTGGCCGAACGATTGGACTCGGGGGAAGCGCGGGATGAGGACGAGCGGGGTGCCGTCGACCGCGCGGCGGCGGACTTGCGGGGGGCGGCGGCTGCGCTGGAAGGCGCCTTCGCCGGGGAGAACGAAGACACCGTGGCGGCCTTCGAGCGGCTGGATCCGCCCTTTGATCATTGGCGCCTGGTTGTTCGCGGTGTCTCCCCGGCGCTGCCCTTCCATGAGCGCTTCGTGCAGAAGCTGGATGCCCTGGCCTGCGTATCGGCCAGCCTATTTGTGGGCGGTGACTCCTTCGCGGCCATGGGTGAGCTCGAGATCGAGGCGGGAAGCGACGAACCGGTGACTCTCTTCTCGGTGGAGAGCCCGTTTCCCTACGCCGAGAACATGCGCGTGGTCGCCCTCGCCACCGACGGCGATCTCGTGGAAGCGACGACGGCCGTCATCGCGGACCTGGCGCGACTCTTGGGCGGCCGGACGCTGGGGCTATTCACGAGCCTGCGCCGAATGCGCGCCGTGGGAGAGCGGCTGACCGAAGAGCTCCGCGGCGAAGGATTCGACCTGTTGTCTCCGCGGCGCGCGACGGACGACCCATCGGCTCTGGTGGAACGTTTCAGCCGAGCGGACGGCGGCTCGCTGCTCCTGGGAGCTCGAGCCTTTTGGCAGGGGCTCGACATTCCGGGCCCCGCGCTTCAGGCGGTCGTGATTGAGAAGCTTCCCTTCGAAGTGCCCACCGAGCTTCGCCGCCGACGGGCGGATCGGATCCGCGCGGGCGGCGGAGACGCCTTTCGCAGCTACACCCTGGGCAAGATGCTTCTGAACCTCAAGCAGATGGTCGGGCGCCTGATCCGCACCGAGGAGGACCGAGGTATCGTCGTGATCGTCGAAGGGCGCCCGGATCGCCCGTACTTCGACCAGCTCGGCAAGGCGCTGCCGTCGACCAGCTGGGTGACCACCGCCGATCGCGCGGAGCTGGGCCGGATTCTCGCCCAGGTCGGCCTCGGGGGAGCGGGCCCCGGGCGGGCGTGGCTAGACTGCGGGCCTTCTCGGGAGCGAGACCATGACTGAACCAGGCAATCGTGAGGCCTCGGGGTCAGACGAGACCCCGGTGGCGTTGGTGACCGGCGGCGGAACCGGCATCGGCTCCGCCTGCTGCCGCGCGCTCGCCGCCGTGGGGTTTCGCGTGGCCGTTCACTACCGCTCGAGTGAGGAAGGGGCGCTCAAACTCGTCGCGGAACTTCCGGACGCGTTTGCGATCCGCGCGGACCTCTGCTCTCAGGAGGCGATCGACGCGATGGTCGCCGAGCTTCGCGAGCGCGCCGGGCGCGTCGACGCCCTCGTGAACAACGCGGGTGCGAACGTGAATGCGCCGATGCTGTCCATGAGGCTCGAGGATTTCGACCTGGTGGCGGGTGTGGGGCGCGGAACCTGGTACCTCACCAAGGTGATCCTGCGTCGCTTCATGCTGCGCCGACGCTTCGGGCGCATCATCAACATTTCGAGTGTCGTCGGACACACAGGAAATCCGGGCCAGATTCCATATGCGATGCTCAAGGCTGGCCTGGACGCGTTCACGAAGTCCCTGGCTCAGGAGCTCGCGGGCCGGGACGTTCTGGTCAACTCGGTGGCTCCCGGCTTCATCGAGACCGAGATGACCGCGGACCTGCCCAACGAGGTTCGCGAGTCGATCCTGGCTCGGATTCCCCAGGGGCGGATGGGGAGACCCGAGGAGGTCGCCGATGTCGTTGCGTTCCTGGCCCGGCGTGCGACCTACATCAACGGATCTGTCATCCACGTCAACGGCGGCCTCTACGGGTGAGTCGAAGCGAGCGGCCGGCGAGCGAAGTCGAACCAGAGAGAGAGGCGAGGGGCGTCCACAACCCGCGGGTGGTCGACCTGATTCGCCTCGACCCGGAGAGCGACGAGGTCGTTCTGCTCATGCTCGAAGAGCGCGCTTGGGGAACAGTTCCGGATCAGCTTCGGCAGCTCGAGGTCAAGTTCAACAGCTACCTGTCCTATGTCCTCGACGGTCACATGGTGAAGCAGTACCCCCAGTACAAGAGCAAGCGCGTTCGTTTTCAGCTCGATTGCGCGACACCGCCCGGGCAGCGCGAGCAGGCGATGTTGACCGCGATGCGAAACTTCGCGGGGTCCGAGGATCTGGGCTTCGACGTGAACGTCAGTCGCTGATCAGGGCCAGCACGGTTTCCACCGCCGGCCAGAGATCGTCTTCGGGAATGTTGAGGGCCGGAAAGAAGCGGATGACCCGCCCGGCCGTGGTGTTGACCAGGACGCCCCGTTCGATGGCCCGCAGCGGAATCGCCGCCGCCCGTTCCGGGTCGCGGAGCACCAGTCCCAGCAGAAGTCCGCGCCCGCGCGCCGTCTCGACGCGATCGGTGTGTTGGCCGGCAAAGGCCCGGAGCCGCTCGAGCAACCGACTTCCAAGTTCCGCTGAACGCTGGGCGAGCTGTTCCTCGACGACGACGCCGAGCACCGCGTGGGCGGCGGCCGCCGCCAGGGGATTGCCCCCGAACGTTGTGCCGTGGTCACCGAGATTCACGGTCATGGCGATAGCTTCCGTGGTGAGGAATGCGGCCACCGGGAAGCCCCCGCCCAGCCCCTTTCCGAGCGTGATCACGTCGGGTACGACGCCCTCGTGTTGCGATGCCAGCATCGACCCGGTGCGCCCGAGTCCGGTTTGGATCTCGTCGAAGATGAGCAAGGCTCCGGCGGCGTCGCAGATCTTGCGCAGTCCCTCCAGGTAACCATCGGTCGGAACGTTCACGCCGCCCTCCCCTGGAGGGGTTCCACGATGAACGCCGCGCACGAGTCGTTCACCGCGGTTCGCGCGGCCTCGAGATCGTCGTAGGGGACGACATGGCCATCGGGCAGGAGCGCCCGGTAGGGATCGCGATGCTTGGCCTGGCCGATCACCCGGAGCGCGCCGAGGGTGCGCCCGTGGAACCCGTTCTCGGTGGAGACGAAGTTGGCGCGGCCCGTCGCGCGATGCGCCAGCTTCAAAGCGCCCTCGACGGCCTCGGTGCCCGAGCTGACGAGGAAGCTCCGCGTGATCGCATCGGGAGTGATCGCGTTCAGGCGTTCGATCAGATCGAGCTGGGGTAGGGTGTAGAAGAGGTTCGTGGTCTGCATGAGTCGCCCCGCCTGGGCGCGGATAGCCTCGACCAGAGCCGGATGGCAGTGGCCTATACAGGTTACTCCCCAACCGGCGGTGAGGTCGACGAACTCCTGGCCCTCGACGTCCCGAACCCGGGAACCCCGGCCCTCGGCCAGCGCCAGGGGAAGCCGTCGCACGACCGGAAGGAAGTGGGCCGCTTCTCGTCCCCGAATCGCATCGATTTTCACGCTCGCTTTGGTAGCAGGTCGGGCTGCTGCGCGCCGAATGCGCAGTTGGGATACCCTGACGCTGTGCCGGACTTGATTCTCCTGGAGGGTATCCAAGTGCCGGCGGCGCTGGGGGTTACCGCCGCCGAGCGGCGCATGCGTCGGCCGGTGCTTCTCGACCTGGAGGTCGCGAGCGATCTTCGCGCGGCGGGACACAGCGATAGCATCCGCCAGACGATCCACTACAAGAGGATCTACGAGGTGGTCGAGGACGTGGCGTCGAACCACGAACACAAGCTGGTCGAGGCCCTGGCCGAGCGGATCGTGCGGGCGGTGCTGTCGAAGTTCGATGCCGATGCCGTGACCGTCACGGTTCGTAAGCCCCGGCCGATCTCGGGGGTGCTCGACTATGCGGGGGTCCGGATCACGCGGACACGCGAGGACGTCAGCTGACCCGTGAAGCATTCGCCCGGCCCATGATATAGTCTCAGTGTTCGCCCGGGTCGATCCTCAACACAGAAGGGTTCCCGTTGAGTTTCCCTCCCCCCCAGGACTCGGCCCCGCTCACCCGCCGGGAGGCGGAGGGCCTCGTCGCCGAGGCGGTTGAGGACGGTCGCCTCGAGCGCGGTCCGGCCACGCGTCTGGGTGCGGGGCTGGCCGACGAGTCGATCCGCGAACCAGTTCTCGAGGGCGCTTTCGAGAGCAAGCGCCGCGCCAAGGGCGACACCGTCAGCGTTTCGCGAAACGTCTTCATTCCCCTGACGAATCTTTGCCGGGATCGCTGCGCCTACTGCACCTTCGCGAAGCTGCCGGAATCCCCCGAGGCCCGTACCTACAGCCTGGATGAAGTTGCCGAGGTGGTGCGAGGCGGAGTGCGCATGGGCTGCATCGAGGCACTCTTCTGCCTCGGTGACAAGCCGGAGATCGCCCACCGATCCCATCGGGAATGGCTTCGGCGACGGGGCTTCGCGTCGACCGCCGCCTACCTCGTCGAGGGCTGCAGAGTGGCCTTCGAGGGAGGACTCCTACCCCACACGAACGCGGGCATTCTCAGCGGCGACGAGATGGCGGCCCTGCGACGCTGGAACGCGTCGATGGGTTTGATGCTCGAGTCGACGAGTCCCCGCCTGCGCGGGCGCGGCATGGCGCACTTCTACGCACCGGACAAGGACCCCAGCCTTCGATTGCGGATGCACGAGGAAGCCGGCGAGCTGCGGATTCCGTTCACCAGCGGCATCCTGTTGGGAATCGGCGAGACCGCCGAAGAGCGAGTCGACACCCTCTTGGCCATTCGCGATCTGGCCGACCGCTACGGACACATCCAGGAGACCATCGTCCAACCTTTTCATCCCAAACCGGGCACGCCCATGCGGGCCTACTCGGGGCTCCCCGACCCGGAGGTCGCCGGCTGGGTGGCCATCGCGCGGCTCGTCCTCGGCCCCGAGATGAACGTTCAGGCGCCGCCGAATCTGGCGCCCGAGATGCTCGAGCTGCTGCTTCGCTCGGGGCTGAACGACTGGGGTGGTGTCTCGCCCATCACCGTCGACTTCATCAATCCGGAGGCGCCCTGGCCGACCTTCCGCGAGCTGCGGCGACGCACCGAGGCCGCGGGCCAGCGTCTGGTTGAACGCCTTCCGGTGTACCCCGAATATCTTCTCTCTCGTCCCGAATTCTTCGACGCGAAGGTGCGCGAGGTCGCTCTTCGCTTCGTCGACGCATCCGGCAGCGTCCTGCTGCGCCGGGGCGCGACGGTGGAGGCCGCATGAACTTCAACAAGTTGTTTTCCGATGCCACTTCGGAGGTCGTCGCAATTCTGGATCGATCCCTCGAAGGGCGCGAGCTCAGCGAGGAACAGGGTGCCGCGTTGCTTCGCGCCGAGGGCGCGGACCTCTACGCGCTGATGCGCGTCGCCGATCGGGCACGCCGCGACGACACCGGCGACGACATATCGTTCGTGATCAACCGGAACATGAATTTCACGAACGTATGCTACGTGGGGTGCTCCTTCTGCGGATTTGCCCGGCACAAGGACGACTCTGACGCCTACGACCACCCGATGGAAGTTCTTATCGAGAAGGCGCGGGGGGCAATCGCGCGCGGAGCGACCGAGGTCTGCATCCAGGGGGGAATTCATCCCAACAAGGATCACACCCACTACCGCGAGATCCTGATCGCGTTGAAGCGAGAGTTTCCGGACCTCCACATCCACGCGTTCTCGCCGGAGGAGATCGACTTCGGCCATTCCAAGAGCGGGATGGAGCTGGCCGCGTACCTTGGTTGGCTGGTGGATGCGGGCCTGGGAACCATGCCCGGCACGGCCGCCGAAATTCTCGACGATGAGATCCGCAAGATCGTGTCGCCGCGCAAGCTCAAGCGCGATCGCTGGATCGAGATCGTGAAGACGGCCCATTCCATTGGGCTGCCCTCGACCTCCACTCTCATGTACGGGCACATCGAGCGCGTGGAACACGTGGCGGCGCATCTGGCTCTGCTGCGCGAGATCCAGAAGGAGACCGGCGGCTTCACCGAGTTCGTCCCCCTCGGATTCATTCACGAGCGGAACGTCCTGTTCAATCACATGGGCGCGCGCTCCGGCTCTTCGATGCCCGAAGACGTGCGGTTGGTGTCCGTAGCGCGCTTGTTCCTGCGGCCGTGGATTACCAACATTCAGGTCTCCTGGGTGAAGATGGGTCCGAAGCTGTCCCAGATGGGACTGATGGCGGGTGCCAACGACTTCGGCGGCACACTGATGGAGGAGTCGATCAGCCGCGAGTCCGGGTCGCAGTTCGGCGAGAACCTGCCGCAGGAAGACATGCGCCGTCTGATTCGCGAGATCGGCCGCACTCCGGTCGAGCGGAACACCACCTATGAGATCCTGAGGCGGTTTGACGATCCGGAGCGGGATCCCCCCTCTCTCGAGTCCGAACGCCCGGTCAATCTGTCGGGACCCACGCGCTGGCGCCTCCGGGAGGAGCGGCGCGCCTCGGTTCCCGCCGTCAGCTAGCGAGACTTCGGCCGGGCCGAGGTTGGATCGGGTCGGGGTCGATCGGAGCGCTCCGGCTCCTGCCGCAGCGCGTCGAGCCGGGCGGAGAGTGCCTCGACCTGATAGCGAATCGGCGCGCGTTCGAGGATCCGGCGCTCCACGACTCGAATCGCGTTGCTCACGGCGGGATGCTCTCGCCCAAACGCCCGGGCGATCGTCGTGATCGGCGCGTCGCTGTAGCGACGGCACAGATACATTGCGAGCTGCCGCGGAACCAGGACGTCGCGACGCCGAGACCGTGACGCCATCGACTCCGCCGAGGTCCGAAAGAAGCTGGCCACGACCGAGATGACGGTGGAGAGGTCCAGAGGGGGAGTCCGGGGCTGCGAGGGCGCCAGCTTCTGGAGCGCCAGTTCGGTGAGTTCGAGATCGATGGGTCGGCCGAGCAGCGAGGAACTCGCCACCAGCTGGATCAGCACCCCCTCCAGGTCGCGCACGCTTCCCCGCGTCACCTCCACCAGGCGATCGAGGCAGTCGTCCGGAATTCGCACGCCACCGCGGGACGCCTTGCTGCGCAGGATGCGCCGTCGCACCTCGGCACCCGGAGGGCTGATGTCCGCGACGAGTCCGGCCGACATCTGGGAGCGAAGCCGGGGGTCGAGGTCTGGAATCTCGCGGGCCAGTCGATCGGCCGTCAGAACCACCCGGACGCCGGCGTCGAGCAGATGCGCGATCGTGTGGAACAGCTCCAGCTGGGTGGCTTTTTTCGAGGCGAGGAACTGAACGTCTTCTATGACCAGAAGGTCGCACTGCTCGCGAAAGCGGCGCTTGAACTGTTCCATCTGTCGGGAACGGATCGATACCATGAACTCATTGGTAAAGGACTCCGCCGGGGCGTAGCGCGCGTGCCGGCTTCCTCCCGCGATCGCCTCGACCACGATGGCTCGGGCCAGGTGGGTTTTCCCCAGGCCCGGATCGGATACCAGATACAGGGGGTCGAGACGTCGTTGGCGGCCGGATGCGACCGCGAAGGAGGCCTCCCGCGCCAGGGCGTTGCACGGACCGACGACGAAGCTTTCGAAAGTGTGGGGGAAGCGTCTCTGCGTCGGGGGCCGACCGAAACCGGGGCGCTGGGTGATGGACACCGGGTCCCGCGGGGGCTCGGGATTGGGGCGCGCGTCCCCCGGATCGCGCACCACCTCGGGGACCGCCTGGGGCCGACGCCCTCCGACCGCCAGGGTGACTGCCACCGGGCGCCCGGCCTCATCGTTCGCGCATTGGGCGATCAGAGCCAGGAAGCGTTCGCGCACCCGATCGCGGTGGAAGGGTGACGGACACACCAAGCGAATCCCGTCGCCATCGCTCTCGACCGTCAGCGTCTGCACCCAGGCTGCAAAGGTGTAGCCCGGGAGCGCGGTCTCGAGACGGCTCAGGACTCCCGCCCAGATCTCGGGGGGTGAGACCATGGATTCCCGTTCTTCCAAGGTTTTGAAGCGTTCTAGCCCAGATCCCCAATCATCTGCGCCGCAAAGGCGCCGGGGAGTAGAGCATGCCAAAGGGCTTCTCGCAATCGCGATTCCAACCGATCGCCATCTCGACCGAGTCGCGCCTGTGTAGGGTTTAACGGCGATCTTCCGGGGGAAAACCCGTGTTTGGTTTTCGGATCGCGATATGAATCCGAGCACTTCCCGGGGGTCCTTGAGGCGCCGCCGAAGACTCCGAACCGAGTCGGGGGAGATTTCCCACCAGCTCCATGATCTCGTATTTTCGATGTTTATTGCCGATTATCAAGAAATATCGAGAAATTGTAACTCAGTGAAGCAGGTGGGTCGTGGGCCGGCCGGGAATCCCAAGCTGGGCGCGTCGGAAGCTGAGCAGGCCTTCCAGGCGGTCGAATCGCTTCCGGATTCCGTCGGCCTCGAGCAGCCCCTGCTTCTCGGAAGTCGAAAGGGGGAGCGCGTTCGAGAGCGAATTGACGAAGGTCGCATCGTCCGCGTCGCGAAGGAATGCCGGGGACACGACTTCCCGAGGGATGGCGACCGAGAGCACGACCAGGTCGCCCAGGAGTTCGACGAGGCGGGTGCGCAGCGCGGCCATGGTTTCCGCGTCTCCGGGACCGGAGGAGTCCTCCAGGAGCGCCACCTCGGCGACCCGGTAGGACCGGTTGTCCGGGCTCTTGCGCTCGTTCTCGATCCGGAAGCGATGGGTACCCTCAAGAATGAGGTCGTATCGGCCGTCGGCTCGCCGTTGGGCCCAAACGACCGTACCGGCACATCCGATCGGATAAACCGGCGGGTCGCCCAGCATGGCGTCGACGTGCTCCGGCGGCACCGTGACCATGCCCAGCCGCTGGTCCCCGGCCAGGACGTGTTCGGCCATCTGTCGGTAACGCGGCTCGAACAGATGAAGCGGCCGTCGGACGTGTGGGAAGAGCAGGACGTCCGAGAGCGGGAAGATCGGAATCACGGTGGTTTCGGCTCCCATGGCTTGATCAGATTAACATGGCCTGCGTTGGCTTGACGGGGTCGGACGATCCCGGAAGACTCCTCGGCGTCCATGGACCGCCGTATCGATCGCGACCTCGTCGACCGTCTCAATGGCGACGCGAAACGCATCGCGCGGCGATTCGATCTGCAGTACCAGTCGATCCGGGCCGAGCGTGCGAATGTGAAGAACCGCTACGGCGTCTGCGACTCCGACGGCGGAATCAAGATACGCCTACGCCACGCGGTGAGTGGTGCGGCGCTCAAGTATTCGAGCCTGGTGAACACGTTGTGCCACGAGCTCGCGCATCTCCGGCACTTCAACCACGGAGAACGCTTCAAGGCCTTCTACCTTCAGCTGCTCGAGTTCGCCCGGGCCGAGGGAATCTACCGACCGGGCCCGACGCTCGGCGATCGGCGATCGAGCCCGGCAGCGCGCATCCGCACACCGGGCCGACGCTGGCCGAAGGGTCCGATTCAACTGGGTCTATTTCGGGAAGCGACCGATTTGGAGCCGATGATTCCCAAGAGGGGAGCTGGCAGCTAGGAACTTGCGAGCTGGTCGTACTCTTCGAGGGTGTTGGGGCCCTCCTCGACCTTTGCGAGGATGTCGTCGCTGGCGATGGCCTTGTCGATGACCTCTCGAAGCAGCCCCTCGACGGTCAGCTCGTCGAACTCGGCCAGAGCATCTTCCAGCGCGCCCGAGGATACACTGAAGTAGATCGTGGCCTTGATTTTGACATCCATCGGCTAGCCTGGTTGCTCGCATCCCCGCGGGTCGCTCGGCGGGGTAGTTCTCTAACATGCTGAAATTAAAAGGCATTCAGCGATTTATCGAAAGGATACACCACCCCCTGAGGATCGGCTACGAAATTCTGAAGGTTTTCCGGTCGTTTCCGAGGCTTTGCCCGAGACCGTTTCCGGGCGATCGTTGATCTGCCCGGGCGTGTAGGACGAGGAGCGTTACCGCCGCGACTCCCAAGCTCAGGAAGATCGCGACCGAAATCCGGTGCAACTGGTGGAAGCGGGCCGTTGAGTCTGGGCTGCCCTCGGGACCGAAGGCCAGCGCCCGCAGCTCAGACATCTCGGCCGAAACGCCGAAGTGGGAATAGAGACAGAACGCGCCCATGATGAGGGGAATGTGGATGAGCCGTGGGCTGCGACCGAGCATTCGGGCGAGCAGCGCCAGGACCGGGCCGGCAGCGGCGCCGAACAGATGCAGAGCCTTCAGGGTCGGCCCGATCAGGGTCGCGGCGATCTCGGTGCTCGGCAGGACCCGGAACGCGGTGGGTGCGACGATCGTGCTGAACAGCGCCCAGCCACCGATCCACAGGCCCAGGATGAGCCACAGGACGCTTCGCAGGGCGAGGTCTCGTATCGTAGGGACCGCTCGGCGGGTCACGACCCGATTGTCCGAGACCGGGCCGGGACTGTAAAGGGAAGCGCGGAGGGCGCGCAGCGAGGCGGCGCCGAGCGGAGTCGGGTGAGGCAAGCGCGGAG
>JACZXC010000246.1 GCA_022571825.1 Myxococcales bacterium
GACCTGGGGATCCGTGGCCGCGGCTTCCAGGGTCTGGAGTACCTCGAACAGACCCGTCGCACCCTCGCGGGTGAAGGGGAGACGGGGGGAAGCGAGGTCCTCGACCGGCCCGGTCAGGCGCACGACGATCCAGAAGCTGTGGCGGCGCGGCAACGCCAGCGCGGCCACGGCTCGGCGAACCCCGCGCGAAAGATTGGCGGCCGCCCGACCGATGATCGGAGCGGTGCGGGCCATCAGTTCCTGCGGGACCGGTGCCCGCTCAGATAATCCACCATCAGGTACGAACCGAGCTGGGTTGGACTGCTGAACAACGCGCGACCCCGGTTGATCTGGGTCATGCGCTCGACGAAGCCCACCAGCTGGGGCGAATCGTCCAGCATGAACGTGTTGATGGTCACGCCACGACGTGTGATGCGGCGCACCTGCTGCAGGGTAGCGGCCACCGCCCGGGGCGATACCCCGCCGAAGCCCATGGGCCACTCCACCCGCAGCTGGCGCCCGTCCAGGTAGGCTGTGGGCTGGCCATCGGTGATGACGAGCACCTGGGGACTCGCGCTGGGGTGCCGCGCGATCAGACGTTCCGCCACGATCAGGCCTTCCTGCAGATTGGTAAAGGGATCGCCCATGTCCCAGGTGGCCTCGGGGAGATCTCGAATCCGGAGCTCCCTGGCTCGGGTGGAGAACCCGACGACGAAGAACTGGTCCCGGGGAAAACGCGTCCGCACCAGGTGGTCGAGGGCCAACGCGACGCGCTTGGCGGCGGGAAAGCGACCCGCCCAGGACATCGACCAGCTCATGTCCAGGAGTAGGACGGTCGTCGCCTGGGTCGTGAAGTCGCACTCCCGCACTACGAAGTCCTCGACCGAGAGATCGAAGAGGCGGCCCGGGCCGCCCGAAACCCCGGGTGCAGGCCCCTGGGCGACGTTGCGCTTCACCGAATTCAGCAGAGTTCGCACGATGTCGAGGTCGAGGGGGTCGCCAAAGGCGAAGGGCTTGGTCTCGTCGGGTCGGGGAAGCGCAGCGCCTCGGTGGTCGGTCTCGTGCCCGCCCCGGAAGTCCTTTCGCAGCGCTCCATAGACATCGGCCAGAGCCTGGGCGCCGATGCGGCGGATCGCCCGCGGAGTCAATTCGCTGGCCTCACCGCGATCCCGCAGGTACCCCGCGCGCCGGAGACCCGACTCCAGATCCCGCACCAGGATGAAAGACTGGGCGGCGCTCTCGCCGAGAAGCTCGCCCAGCATCTCGGGGTCGATGGATTCGAAGCGGCCCTCGGCCAGCGCGCGCGCGAGCCCCTCGATGGCCTCGATGCGCTCGCGAATCTGTTGCGCGGTCTCGTAATCCGCCCGCTCCCGACCCCGAAAGCGATCTGCCCGCCGCTCGAGGAACTCCTCGAGCTCGCGCAGCCGATCCAGCTCCCGCAGCAGCTCCGCGAACTCCTCACCCGCGCGTTGATCGTCGAACTCGTAGTCGCGGAACCGCTCGATCGCCCGGGACAGCGTCGGGGTCTCTTCGGTCCGACGGGTGAGGAAGTCGTTCATCCGCGCCGATTCGTATCCGTGGGACGAGCGCAGGGACTGCTGCTCCCGGTCCAGGATCTGGTCCAAAGCGCGGCGGTGGTCCCGGGTGGCCTCGTCCACGCGGTATCGGTCGTACAGCGATTGGGCCGCGTCGCGAAGCTCGCCGATCAGCTCTTCCAGCCCCATCACCCGCATGTCCAGTCCGGCCAGCTCGAAGCCGAACCGGCGCATCCACTCCAGCGCTTCCCGGGCGTCGAGTCCCTCCATCATGAGGTCCGAGAGGACGTCGAGGGCGCTCTCCGGATCCAGGGAGAACTCGCTCTGGGAACCGTCCCAGCGACTGTAGACGATCGACTTCATGCCTTGGCGTAGCGGGATCGCCGTTCACGGGTCTTCTTGTTCAGTCGGTTCGCGAGGTGAAGCCCCTCGAGGATGAATTCGACCGCCGAAGCCAACCGGCCCGGTGAATCGCCCCCGGCCAGGCCCACCGCAGCATCCCGCAGACTGGGAATCTCCTCCAGCCCCACCAGGACCTCCCGGGACGGCATCGATCCCGAGACCTCGACCTCCCAGCCCCCGTCGAACGCTTCGACCACCGTCGCCAGGTCGTCCGCGGTGAAGCAGCTGTCGAAGACGCTCCGGGTCGCGCGCCGCACCAGTTCCCGGGTCACCTCGAGCTCGGAGCGATCTGACCCGGCGTACTCGATCTCGAGCTTTCCGGCGGTCGACGCGTCGAGGGCACCGAGATCGGAGATGCGAGGGACCGCTTCGTCCTCGCCCTGGCGGAGGGCCCGACGCAGGGCGCTGGCCAACAGCGTCTCGTAGTTCGCGATGGACATCCGGACCGAGACCCCCGACGCCTGATTCACATCGGGGCTGCTGCGCGCCTGAAACGTCAGCTCACCGATCACGTCCTCCATGAACGGCGGAACGTGGCAGTCGATCCCGTCGACGGCCGGGGCAGTGACCTCCTGGCGCACGATCGCCAGCTCGAGGTCGCGGGTCGCGGGGTAATGGGTGCGGATCTGAGCCCCGTAGCGGTCCTTCAGCGGCGTGATGATTCGACCCCGGGTGGTGTAGTCCTCCGGGTTCGCGCTGGCCACGATGAATACGTCGATGGGAAGCCGGATGCGGTAGCCCTTCACCTGGATGTCGCGCTCCTCCATCACGTTGAAGAGCCCGACCTGGACTTTTTCCGTGAGTTCCGGAAGCTCGTTGATGCAGAAGATTCCGCGGTGGGTCCGCGGCACGAGACCGAAATGGATGGTCAGCTCGTCGCCGAGGGATCGACCCTCGGCGACCTTGACCGGGTCCACGTCGCCGATCAGGTCTGCGATCGAAACGTCGGGCGTGGCCAGTTTCTCGACGTAGCGGTCTTCGCGATTCACCCAGACGATTTCGCAGGCATCGCCGTGTTCGGCGACCAGCGCCCGGGCATAAGCGGAGATCGGGGCGAAGGGGTCGTCATGGACCTCGCTTCCCACCACGCAGGGGAGCCACTCGTCCAGGAGACCCGCCAGAGCGCGGATCATCCTGGACTTGGCCTGTCCTCTCTCGCCGAGAAAGATCAGGTCGTGGCCGCAGAGAAGCGCGTTCTCGACCGCCGGGATCACGGTGTCCTCGTAACCGATGATGTGTTCGAACACCGGCTTCCCGGCGCGAATCCGGGCCAACAGATTCTCCCGGAGCTCGTCGCGGACACCGCGGGGCCGATAGCCGACCGCTCGAAGCTCACCGAGGCAGCGAGGCGTCGGGGGCCTGGAGCTCATGGGCGGCCTTCCCGCACGCCGGAGACGCTCACAGCAGGTCGGCCGCGCTCACGTCGTCGCGCTTCCGAAGCGTCTCCGTCACGTGGCGGATGATGAGCAGCACCGAGCGGTCGAAGGAAGCGTTGTCGACGATGGGAATGTCGTAGCGATCCGCCGCGTCCAGGAAATGGTCCTGGATCTTCAGGATCGAATCGAGGTTCTCGAGATATCGGTGTTCCCCCCGATTCGCTTCACCGGCCGCTCGCGCCGCGAATCGTTTCTCGAAGGCCGCTTCCTCGAGGGTCGCCACGATCAGGAAGATCACATGGGCGAGCTCCGCATACGCGTCCAAATCGATCAACCCGGGCACGATCGAAACTCCATCGAGCACCAGATTCGCGTTCTCGGCGACGGCCCGGTCCATGGAGGCGCGAACGCCGACGGCGACGGTGGCGGTCTGGGCCCGAAAGCCATCGAGGATGGGGTCCTTGCTCATGGGCTCCGGACCCAGGAGTCGGTGCGCATCGTAGGAGGAGCCGTGAATCGCGGGCACGAGTTCGGGCGACAGCATGAGCCGCATGATCTGGCGGATCGAATCGGTGGAGAGCACCCGGCCGATCCCGAGGCGATGCGCCACCTCCAACGCCAGGGAGGTCTTGCCCACCCCGGCGGCCCCACCGAGCAGGATGATGACCGGCCGTTCGGCATGTTGGAAGCGCCGCCAGACCAGATATCGATCCGCAGTCTGGGTATTCATCTGGCGAGCGATCGCCTCGTAGGCGCGGCGCCGCAGCTCGCGCCGGTCGATCCGCTGGATCTGGGCAGCCACGAGCTCCCTCTCGATCTGACGGGCCACATCGAATGCATCGTTGGGATCGAGGGCGGCCGCCAGCAGCGACTGGGACAGCACTCCCTTCGAGAACGGCAATTCGTGACCGTGACCGGTGACCGAGATGCTCAGCGGAACCGGGGGACGGCGGTCCTCCTGGAAGGGTTCGCTCCCGAGAATCTCGCGAACCGTCTTGGCCAGCTCTTCCTTGGGAACCACCTGACGTTGGCCGATTCGATCGCGGACCTCGTTGGCGGTGCGATAGGCGATGTCGAAGGTGATGCCGCGGGCCATCAGGGAATGGGTCATGATGCCCCGCATGAACGGGCGACGACCTGCGGAGTCTTCGACCAGAATTCGGTGATCGGTGCGATCCGGCTCGACTGCGGGCTTTTCCCCGCTCTTGGGATCCACGTCGCGCAGCCTACCCCACGCCCGAAGCGGCTGCGAGCAGACGGGCGTCGCCGCAAAGAAATGCCAGAAGTGGGGGGTTTTCACGGGAACGCCCCGGCGTTCGCTCCAGAAGCGGAACGATTCTGTGGAGTTTCGGGTTGACTTGCGGTCAGGCAGAGACCTACGCTTTGGCTCACAGCGGAACGATGGGGGTTGCGCGCTGTCCGTGCGCTCACCGAACGACTTTTTCCAATCACGGTGGATCATCGAGATCATTGGAATCTCGCGGCGTCGGCTCCGAGCCGGAGCCCGGACCGACCCGATCGTTTCGGACGTGAAGACCCATGGGGGCCACAGCGGGACCACCATCAAGGATCGAGTGTCCCCCAAGGTTGCGAAAAAACTGATCCATGCCGGCGTCTCGGTGCAGCGGGTCCGGAACTCCACAGGTGCGCTGAGAACGATTCTCCCAACCGTGCGGCGCTCCCCCGCCGACCTGGTCCTCGGGGCCACGGGGGTTCGCGATCGTACGGCTTGAGGCTGCTGCCCCGGTCCGAGCCCACGCTGGGCTCCGGACCGCCTCGCCGGCGAAGTCAGGCCCGTGGATACCACGGGCCGCGCGGCGGTA
>JACZXC010000247.1 GCA_022571825.1 Myxococcales bacterium
GAAAGCGCCTTCGACCCGCTGGCCCGTTCGACGATATTCATGCTCACCGAGGAGGCCTTCCACCTTTCGGTGGGGGATACCGGCATTCAGCGGGTGGTGCGGCGCATGGGCATGCCCGGGGACGCCCCGGACTGGGATCCGCCGCGCGACGAGGCGGCGATTCCCGCGTCGACGGCAGATCTCTTCGACGACGTGGCATCTCGCCGGACGGAACTCACGTCGATGGGTCCGGTTCGCATCGAAGGTCGGGCCACCGCGGCGGAGGATTTCATCGAACGGATTTCGCTGGTTCGATCCCGGTGGCGCGGCGCGAATCGGGCGAGTGGCTCCGATGGATCCGTCGAGATCGCGTCGGTCTCGGCAAAGCACCCTCGCGAGCAGCTGAGCTTTCGCTTCGTCGTCGAAAAACTGACGGGAGCCTTCCAGTCGATGCCGGTGACCCTCGTGTTTGCGCGGCAGTCTGGTGCGACGACGCGGTTGCCGCTTCCTCGGGCCGGTGAGTGGGTCGAGGGCGACGGGATTCATCTCGGCGTGGACGCGATCGTCGAAGAGGAGTCGGGGAGTGCGGCTCGGCGCTGGGTTCGACGGTGGCTCTGGGGATCTCACGCGTGGCTCATACGCGGGCTCACTCTCGCGAGCGGCGTGGCGCTGTTGTTTTGGCTGTGGCCCCCGTGGCGACGGATTCTGGCGGATCCCCTCACCACCGCCCTCGGCCTGATCATTTCGGCGGTGGCGGGCCGGGTTCTCATGCTCACTCTCGTCGACGCCTCGTCCTTCCCGACCTGGAGCAGCCGCTATATTTACCCGGTCGTCTCGCTCACTAGCTGTGGCGCTCTGGTTTTGGTCGTGGCAGCGGTCCGACACTGGAAGAACGGCCCGGGCCTGCTGCGAATCCGCCGAACGGTGAGCTCAGGCTAGACTCGGCCGGTCCGCGTGGACTCGAATGGCGAAGCAGAAGGGTGGAGCCGATGGGCAACAGGACCAGGCCGGTCTTGGTGGGGGCGGCGCAACTCCTTCAGCGCGACGTCGAACCGCTGGAGGCCCTCGAGCCCTTGGCCATGCTGGCCCAGGTGGCGCGGATGGCGGCTGCGGACAGCGGCGCTCCAGACTCGGCGCTGGGCCAGATCGATGCCCTGGGCGTCGTCCAGGTGGTGGGATGGGGAGCCCAGAACGGGCCGCGGCTGCTGGCCCAGGAGCTCGATGCGAAGCCGTCCCGGGAGCTGGTGACGGCGACGGGCGGGGAGATTCCGCTCACCCTCGTCAATCACCTGGCGCGGCTCATCGGCGACGGCCGGGCGCGTGTGGCGTTGGTCGCCGGATGCAACAACCTCCGGACCCTCAGGCGCGCGCGCAAGGCCGACATCCGTCTCGACTGGACGGTGGGGGGCAGCGGGGAGCCCGAGCTCTTCGGGGAGAACAAGCCCGGAGGCACGGAACGTGAGGTCGAGTACGGGATGAGGATGCCCTCGGACGTCTACCCGATCTTCGAGAACGCCCTGCGGTCTCGGCGCGGACTCGATCTGGAAACCCATCGCCAGCGCGTCAGCGCGCTGATGAGCCGCTTCAGCGAGGTGGCGGCGACCAATCCCAACGCGTGGTTCCCGATTGCGCGCAGCGCCCAGGAAATCGCCACGGTGACGCAGCAGAACCGCATGATTGCGTTTCCGTACACCAAATACATGAATGCGATCCTCACCACGGACCAGGCGGCGGCGGTGTTGATGATGTCGGAGGACGCCGCTCGGGCGTTGGGAATACCCGAGGAGCGATGGGTCTACTGGTGGGGTGGGGCCCACGGCGAAGAGCGGGCCTGGTTTGCCAGCGAACGACCCGATTTCGCCGAGTGCGCTGCGCTGAGCGATACGGTCGCGCGCACCCTCGCGGGAGCCGACGTGACCCTCGACCAGATTGATCACATCGACCTCTACAGCTGCTTTCCGGTGGCCGTCGAGATGGCGTGCGAAATGATCGGGCTCGACGAAGCGGACCCGCGTGGCCTGACCGTGACCGGCGGACTGCCCTACGCCGGAGGCCCGGGCAACAACTACACGCTGCACTCTCTCGCGACGATGATGGAACGGCTGCGGGCGAACCCCGGTGCCAGGGGCCTGGTGACGGGGAATGGTTGGTATCTCACGAAGCATTCCGCGTGTGTTCTCGCCAGCGCGCCGCCCGAGCGGGAGTGTGTGTCACTCAGCTCGCACGGGTCTGTCGTGGGCGGTGCCCCGGAGCCGCCGATCGAGGCGGCGGCGGGCCGCGGAACTGTCGAGGCCTACACCGTGTTATTCGACCGCGAGGGCGGGCCCAGGCGAGGAATCGTGCTGGGCCGGACCGAGGAGGGGCGACGTTTTCTGGCCAACATCCCGGACGATCGCGAGGCGCTGGAATCTTTCGCCGCCGCCGAGTCCGTGGGCCGGGTCGGCCGGCTCTCCAGCGCCGGTGGCCACCACCAGTTCGACCCGAACTGAACCCGGACCCAGGGGTCGGTCGAGGTTCTACCCGGGCTGATCCAGGACCAGCTCGAGGATCGACGTCTCCCCCGGAACCCCGATGCGCAGCGGGAAGCCGTAGAACCCGGTGCCTCGGTGGACGTAGAGACGATTCGACCCGCAGGCGAAGAGCCCGTGGTCGGGCCAACGCGTGTTTCGCAGTACGGTCCACTCGAGTCCGAAGCTCACGAGTCCGAGCTGGCCACCGTGGGTATGGCCCGAGAGCGTGAGATCGACTTCTCCGTCGGGCACATCTCGGAATCCCGAGGGATCGTGGAGGAGCAGCAGGCGGGGGACGTTGCTCCGACGTGGGTACCGGGCGAAGAGAGCCTGCATCTGTCGGCGCCGGTCCCGCCGACGGTAGTGGGCTCCGAGGATTTGTACCGGTCCCACCGGGGTCGCCGCGACGGCTTCCGCGTCGGCCAGGAGCGCGACTCCGCTGGCCGCGAGCGCGTCACACACCTCTTCTTCCGATTCGAGATCGTGATTTCCGAAGACCGCGAAACAGCGCCCGTGGAATCGGCGGAGGGGAGCCAGCGCTTCGGCTAGCGCTCCCCGGGAGCCCCGGCCCTCCATCGTCAGAAAGTCGCCCGTGAGCAGCACCAGATCCGGGTCGTGGGCCAATAGCGACGCCAGTGTGCGGCGCAGACGAGCGATCGATTGCCAGGGGCCGAGGTGCGGATCGGCGATCTGGACGATGCGCAGCGGTCGCTCGTGACCGGAGCCGGGGTGGGGTCGGCGCCTGCGTTCTACCGGAACTCGCTCGATCTTGTCCGGCCCGTCGACGCCGAGGCGGATGCGCACCCACTCGGTTGCCTGTCGCAGGGAGGTGATGATCGAGAGCCCCGCCAGGGCGAAGGGGAACCAATCCAGCCAGTGCAGGGCCTGTGCCACAGTGCCCAGTCCGACGACGGCCAGTCCGGCCCGCAGGGGGAGCAGCAACAGCTGCCAGAAGCCCGCCAGGAAGCCGGCGGCAAGAAAAGCCTGGCCCGGAATGCTCACGGTCACCCGGTAGGTCCGCGAACGCAGTCGCGCCTGGACCAGGTGGATCAAGTGCAGTCCCGCAGCGGCGACGCCGTAGGCAAAGCCGGCGTCGAGCCAAAGCCTCCCGTCGGAACCGATCGATGCCGCGAGGCGAACATGGCTGATCCAGACTCCGGGCAGCGAGAAGAGCAGGGTGACCAGCCCGAAGAGCGCGTAGTCGCGCCCTCGGACCCGCCACGCGTAGAGCGGAACAACCAGCAGGGTGATCAGAAGCAAGGCCCGGAACAGGCCGGCGAGATCCGGAATCATCGCGGGAGCTTAGGACAGGCTCCGGCGCCGCAGCGGCGGCTCCCTGGATGCCCGGTGCCGATTCCGGGTAGGATGAGCGTCGGTTTCACCGGAGGACATGCGATGCCCGAGTTCTGTCAGGTGGTGCGTGACGGGCGCCTGCTCACCGTGACCCTCGACCGACCCGAGGTGATGAACGCACTGCATCCGCCCGCCAACATCGAGCTCGCCAAGGTGTTCGACGATTTCGCCGCGGATCCGGACCTCTGGGTCGCGATCGTCACTGGCGCCGGAGATCGGGCGTTCAGCGCCGGCAACGATCTCAAGTTCCAGGCGACGGCGGGGGCCCGCTTGGTGATGCCGCCGACGGGCTTCGCGGGTCTGACTTCGCGCTTCGACAACATGAAACCGGTGATCGCGGCGGTCAACGGTGTTGCGCTTGGAGGTGGCTTCGAGATTGCCCTGGCCTGTGACCTGATCATCGCGTCGGAGACCGCGAGCTTCGGTGTCCCCGAGCCTCGGGTGGGGCTCGCGGCGTTGGCGGGGGGTATGCACCGGCTGCCGCGGCAGATCCCGCTCAAGCACGCCATGGGCATGCTTCTCACCGGCCGTCGGGTTTCGGCCCAAGAGGGGCGGGCTCTGGGATTTGTCAACGAGGTGGTGCCCCCCGCCGAGCTGCTGGATGCGGCCCGTCGCTGGGCCGACCAGATCCTCGAGTGCGCACCGCTCAGTGTGCGCGCGTCGAAAGAGTGCGCTCTGCAAGGCCTCGAGAAGGGCGGACTCGAGGAAGCCATGCGGGGTCGCTACGAGGCCCTGAGGGCGATGCTCACCAGCCAGGACTTCATCGAAGGCCCCCGCGCCTTCGCCGAGAAGCGCAAGCCAGTCTGGCAAGGCCGCTGAAAGCGGGGCCCGCCTCCGCTCGGCCGTCATTGGCCCTGATCCGACCTTGGAATGGGCCCCCTCGCCGCGTCGGGAGCCTTCCCCGCCGCACGAAAGGCCGCTGAAAGCGGCCTTTCGTACACTTCGCCGATCGAAATGCGCTTCGGAGACTCGCGGCGAGGAGTTCGGATCGGTGCGGTGCTGGTGGGCGCCGGGCTACTCGTCTACACGGTCACGGCGGCGGTTCCGCCCCTGGACAACAACGACATCTGGATCCATCTCACGACCGGTCGGCTGATCCTCGATGAAGTCTCGGTCCCACGGTCCGACCGGTACTCCTTTACCGCAGCGGGCAACCGCTACGTGGCCCACGAGTGGCTCGCCGCCGCCGTCTACGCGATGGCCGAACGGGCGGCGGGCAATGCGGGTGTGGTGGTGGTGGCCAAGGTGATTCCCACCG
>JACZXC010000248.1 GCA_022571825.1 Myxococcales bacterium
TTTCCGGGGGGGGGTGCCTGTTCCGAGGCGATCACGACCTGCCCACCGGGCAGGAGGCGGTCCTGCTCTTCTGGCTCCCTCCGCGCCGGGTACTCAGGCTGCGCGCGAACATGATCTACCGCAGTGGAAACGACGTCGGCCTCGTCTTCCTGGACAGTCGTCCGGACGTCCGCTCGATCATATCGGGCTATGTAATGGACGAGCTTCTCCTGAATTAGGCCTGGAGAAGCGGAAGCGCCGAGTCAGAAGATCCGATCGCCCGGCACCCATCTGGCGTGGAAGCCCGACGGGACCCGGGTGGGTAGCTTCGCCTTCGCGATCGGGCCCTTCTCGATCTGCTGGGCGGCGAAGACCCAGCACTCCGACCGGGCTTCCGCGACGTTCATCATCAACGTGACGACGTAGCCACCGTCCTCTCCAGTGGCGCCCAGGCGGGGAGCGAAGGGCGACTCGCTGCCATGCCAGCCGTCCGGATAGTCGTAGCGGACCGCGCTGCCGTCCTCGTGGTCGTACTTCACGAGGGCCCGGAAGTCGACGGTGACCATGTCTTCCGGCAGGTACTGGTGATAGGAGTAGCGCGTCTTCACGCCGTAGAGGTTCGTGTCCGGCAGGCAGAACTCGACGTTGAGGTCGTCGAGCGGGCCCTCCCACGTCTCGCCGGTCTCGAGGTTCATGCGCCAGCGGTGCAGGTGCGCGCGTACGCGCAGATAGGCGAGCATGGACGTGAGCGGGCCCTTGCCGCGCTCGGCGACGATGGTCGGATCGGGCTGGAAGCAGCCGTCGATGACGATCCAGTCGCCCTCCTCCCACGCGTTCACCATGTGCAGCACGTAGCCCGGCTCGAACTCGAACCAGCGCACCTGCTCGTTCGTCCCGCGCCGCGGAATCACGCCGAAGCGTGAGGGCAAGCTGCGATCGAAGCGGGTCACGCGGTAGCCGTGCTTCCGCAGAACCTCTACGTCGTGGAAGAACGGGAAGTCGTGGAGGATCGAGTAGTGCTCGGTGATGTTCAGCTCGTGCGGGTCGCGCGCGCCGGGGAGATCGATCGGCGTCTGGTGCACCAGCTCGCCGTCCTTCGAGACGACGCCGTAGGTCATGTAGGGCGGCTCGAACTCCGCCAGCGTGAAATAGACGAGCTCGCCCGTGCGCTCGTCGACCTTCGGGTGCGCCGAGACGGTGGTGGTGAGCTTGCCGCCGAAGTCGGCCTTGCCACGATCGTCGAGGGTGAGGGGATCCAGACGGTAGGGCGTGCCACACAGGTACCAGGTCGCGAGCAGGTGGCCGTCGTGCCAGACCAGGTCCGTGTTGGCCGTGTCCTTCAGGTAGTGACGCGGCTTCTCGAAGTCGAAGGGCCCCATCACCCCGGGCCAGATCGCCCGTCCTTGGCGCACCTCGTCTGCCAGGCCATCGGTGCGCACGAAGCGGCTGCGGTAGTCGAGCCGGCCGTCGCGGAAGTAGAGGCCGTGCACCATCCCATCTCCGTCGAACCAGTGGTACGGATTGGTGGGCTCATAGACCTGATTGGGGCCGTTGCGGACGTACGCGCCGTAGAGGTCGGCCGGCAGCTCTCCCTCCACCTCGAGATCGATCGCAGTCGTCTCGTGCACGACCGGACCGTGAATGCCGTGGAGATAGGGATTGCCGACCCGCGCGGTCCAGGTGGGTGCGTCTGCCGCCGTCACTCGACCTCCGGATCTGAGGCTCAGATCAGGCTCCGGGTCCACGGTACACGAATCTTGGATCGCGGGGCGCGCCCCCGGCGCTCCCGGTCTGCCCGCACGGGCCTCCCGTGCTAGAAACGGCTAGAAATCTCGATGCGGGAGGCCAGGTGCATGTCCAGCCAGCAGGCGGGTTCGCAGCAGCCGGGAGCGGGACCGGACCTCGACGCGGTCGTGATCGGCGCGGGTTTTTCCGGTCTGTATATGCTGCATCGGATGCGCGATGTACTCGGCCTGAAGGTGCGCGTCTACGAGGCGGGCGACGGCGTCGGTGGGACCTGGTACTGGAACCGCTACCCGGGCGCTCGCTGCGACTGCGAGAGCTTCTACTACTGCTACTCGTTCTCGAAAGAGCTCGCAGAGGAGTGGCAATGGACCAGCCGGTATCCCGAGCAACCCGAGATTCTGAGCTACCTCGAGCACGTGGCCGACCGCTTCGACCTCCGGCGCGATATTCAGCTCAGCACGCGCGTGGCCGGGGCGACCTTTGACGAGGCCGGCGACTGCTGGGAGGTCTGCACGGAGAACGGCGAGCGCATCACGGCTCGATTCCTGATCAGTGCGGTAGGCTGCCTGTCCGCCGCGAACGTTCCGGACTTCAAGGGTCTCGATGACTTTCGGGGCGACTGGTACCACACCGGGTTGTGGCCCCACGAAGGGGTCGACTTCAGTGGCAAGCGCGTCGGGCAGATCGGGACCGGATCGACCGGAATCCAGGCGGCGCCGGTCATCGCCGCGCAGGCCGAACATCTGACGATTTTCCAGCGGACGCCGAACTTCAGCATTCCGGCTCGCAACCGCCGGTTCACGCCGGAGAAGTGGGCGGAGATCAAGGCGGATTCTCGCGACATCCGCCGCCGGATTCTCGAGTCTGCGGGGGGCTTCCCGTACGTGGCCGTCGACCGGTCGGCCAAGGACGTCTCCGATGAGGAGCGCCGGGCGATCTACGAACAGCTCTGGGAAGACGGGGGCTTCAAATTTCTGTGGGGCTCGTTCAACGACATCCTCATCGACTTGGAGGCCAACGATACCACCGCCGAGTTCATTCGCGGGAAGATCCGTGAGACGGTGAAGGACCCCGAGGTGGCCGATTTGTTGTCGCCGACGGATCATCCCTACGGCACGAAACGACCCCCGATCGACACCGACTACTACGAGACCTACAACCGGGACAACGTGACGCTGGTCGACGTCCGAAAGGCACCGATCGTCGAGTTCACGCCTCGCGGGCTGCGGACCGAGAGCGGGGAGTACGAGCTCGACATCATCGTGTTCGCCACCGGCTTCGACGCCATGACCGGTTCGCTGCTCAAGATCGACATCCGTGGCCTCGGGGGCCAAACCCTCGCGGACAAGTGGGCGGATGGCCCACGGACCTACCTCGGGCTGCAGGTCGCCGGCTTCCCCAACCTTTTCACGATCACCGGTCCGGGGAGTCCATCCGTCCTGGTCAACATGCCGGTCGCGATCGAGCAGCACGTCGAGTGGATTTGCGACTGTATCGATCACATGCGCACTCGGGGGCTTCGGCGGATAGAGGCGAAGCTCGATGCGGAAGACGAATGGGTGGACCACGTCAATCAGGTGGCCAGCATGACGCTCTACATGAAGGCCAACTCGTGGTATGTCGGCGCCAACATCCCGGGCAAGAAGCGGGTCTTCATGCCCTATCTGGGCGGCCAGGTCGAGTACCGGAAACGCTGCGACGAGGTCGCCAGTAAGGACTACGCCGGATTCGAGCTGCGAAGCGGAGGTTCCCGACAATGAAGCAGTTCGCAGGGCGGCTCGCGGTGGTCACCGGCGGTGGCACGGGGATGGGTCGCGAGCTGGCGAAGCAGTTGGCCGCCGAGGGCTGTCACGTAGCCATGTGCGACGTCTCCGCGGAGCCCATGGAGGAGACCCAGGCGGCTTGCGCGCAGGTCGCGCCCGCCGGCACCCGCATCACCAGCCACCGGTGCGATGTCTCCGAGGAGGCCCAGGTCCTGGCATTCCGCGATGCGGTCGTCGCCCAACACGAGACCGACCACGTCCACCTGGTCTTCAACAACGCGGGCATCGGCGGCGGCGGGAGCTTCCTGACCGACGACCGCGCGGAGTGGGACAAGACCTTCGACGTGTGCTGGGGCGGGGTCTACTACTGCACCCGCGCCTTCCTTCCCTTGCTCGTCGCGAGCAGCGAAGGGCACCTGATCAACACCAGCAGCGTGAATGGATTCTGGGCGAGCCTGGGCCCCGAGATCCCGCACACCGCGTACAGCGCTGCGAAGTTCGCCGTCAAGGGATTCAGCGAGGCCCTGATCAACGACCTGCGCATCAACGCGCCGCATGTGAAGGTGTCGGTGGTGATGCCGGGTCACGTGGGCACCTCGATCATCCTGAACAGCCCCGCCGTGCTGGGAAGGCCCAGCCCGAAGGAGATGACAGAGGAGGACCTGCGGCCGGTGCGCGAGCGGCTGGAGCGCCAGGGGCTCCTTCCCGTCGACGCGATCACCGACGACCAGTTGCGCACGATCCTGCACCAGCTCGCACTCAACTTCCGCGACCAGGCACCGCTCTCGGCCGCGGACGCCGCCACCCTCATCCTCGACGGTGTGCGCGAGGAACGCTGGCGAATCCTGGTGGGCGAGGACGCGAAGATCCTGGACCAACGCGTGCGCGAGGCGCCGGAGGAGGCGTACGGGCCCGCGTTCATCGAGGCCTTGCGCGCGCAGGGCGTCTTCGCGGCCTTCGCTGCCTTTGCCAATCCCACCGAGTGAGGCGTCTCGCTCGCGGGGAC
Source organism: Myxococcales bacterium (assembly GCA_022571825.1). Classification (GTDB taxonomy): domain Bacteria; phylum Myxococcota_A; class UBA9160; order UBA9160; family SMWR01; genus JACZXC01. The sequence continues at coordinate 4,495 of JACZXC010000248.1, forward strand.
GGTTTGGACCGCTAGGGCGGGGGCACCCGCGCGGCGCCCGAGGACGGGATCCGACGGTTGGCGCCGGGAGACCGGGGGCTCGCCAGCACCATCAGGGCTGGGGCCGTGAGCACGTCGGCCAGGAAGGCGACGATCGTGGCGAAGCCCGCCAGGATTCCGAAGTAGACCAACGCGTAGAAGTGGGCCGTCACGAAGATGAAGAAGCTGGTGGCCAGGACGAGGCTCGTGGTCAGCAGTGCCGTTCCGGTGGTGGCGATGAGTATTAGAAGTAGGGCGGTCGTAGCAATTGCTGCGAATCTCATAGTTTTGGAAATTTCTGTTGGAAGAATTCTGGAAGTTGTTCCCATGACCACCCCGTGTTTTCGTCGGGTATTTAGCGTTATTGTGGTATTTCACGTGGATTATTCTAGAATATTGATGGGGATATTCTATTCATGGAGATGATATACGATTCAACTATAGGCGTCTGAAGAGGGGAAAGGTAGTTGGCAAAATTGCCTATCCGGAGTTGATGGAGGAGAGTACCAGGACATTGGAAATGGTAATTCTATCATACAGCTAGCGCGGCCGCTAAGTCCCCTGAACTTCAGAAG
>JACZXC010000249.1 GCA_022571825.1 Myxococcales bacterium
CCAACCGCGCCGCGGGAAACCCCGCGACCGCGCCCACGGCGGCCGAGACGACCGGGGCGGTGGCCATGATCCGCGCGATCGACGCGAAACGGTGGGGAGCGTAGACGGGATCGCCTCCGCCCAGAGGTCGCTTCCCGCTCGTGCTCGCGGACCCCGCCACCGACCCGCCTCCCCCCTGGAGGAACCGGACCAGCGGCAGGCGGTAGCGGCAGGCGAGCTCTTCCGCGTAGACGCTCTTGCGCAGGCCCGCCGGCGAGGGCGAGCCGCCGCGCTGGGTGAAGTCCTCGCCGCCGACCACGCAGGGCCGGTCGTCGATTCTTGCGATACCGAGGACGTAGTTCGCCGGCTCGAAGGAGCGAAGCTCGCCGTCCTCGCCGATCTCGGCATGCCCGGCGATCGGGCCCTGCTCGCGGAAGCTGTTCTCGTCCACCAGCCCTTCGATGCGCTCGCGAATCGTGAGCCGGCCCAGCTCGTGTTGCTTCGCCACGGCCTCGGGGCCGCCCAGCGCTGCCGCCAGCTCTTTGCGCTGCTCGATTCCGTCGACTTCTCGCTGCCAGCTCATGAACCCTTTCCCGATGGCATTCCAGTCGCGCGCAGGATGAGATGCGTATCGGGCAAGAGGAGCACTGTACGCACGCCGATGATGCGTGCCAACAGGAGCGTCACGTCCAAGCAGACGAATCCGACGAGGAGCAGCACGATCGAAGCCCTGAAGGTCTGGCTGGCGGAGGCTCGCTGGTATCCGCGCTGCGTGAGCGCCGCGAAGGAACGCACGACGCCTTCCGCTCCTGCTCGACGTCGCAACGGGGCGTCATCGACGATCGGGTCCGCATCGCGTTTCAAGGCGCGCTCCGGCATGATAGGATCGTATCACGAGTGACGATTCGCGATGGGTTGCGCGCGCTCGAGGCCTCGCCCCGACCCCGGTGGATGACCGCGCTCGCGGTCTTTTGCCTCTCGACGGTGGCATTCCTGGTTCCTCGCGATCTCTTTTTTGCGGAGACCCGAGACGTTGAGGTCTGGCTCGGGTTCGAGGTCCGAGGGGGCGCGGCCCTGCTGACCGCCCCGCTGCATTGGACCATCTTCGCGGTCGGTGCCTGGGGCTTCTGGAGTCGCCGCCCCTGGGTTCTTCCCGGGGCTGCCGGCTACCTGTTCTACATTGCGCTCAGTCACATCATCTGGAGTGAGGCCAGCTCCAACGGGCGCGGCTGGCCCACGGGCCTGGTCCAGGCACTGGCAATCTCGGTGCCCGGTATTCTGCTGCTGCGCGCGCGCCGCCTTCTACGAGGGACTGCTTGTGATCGCTGAGATCTCGGTCGTTGGAGCTTTTCGAGGCTGGAGATCCGTCGGTGTGGAGCGACCCAGAGGCCGACGCAGGTCCTCGAGGGACGCGCGCAGACCGACGAAGACGACGAGCGCGTAAGCAAAGCAGCCGGCGCTGAAGAAGCCGAAGGCAGCGTGAAGCCAGCGGGTCTCGAGGAGGTCCCAGACTCCGACGCTCAGGAGTCCGAGAACGATCGCGTATTCAGCCAGCACGTACCCCGCCGGGGCGCTGACGCGACCCGCCACCTTGGGCGTTCGGATGAACGGGATCTTCTCCCGCGTCCACGACTGCTGGAGCGACTTGACTACCCCTCCCACGTTGATCGGCAACAGCATCAGGTTCAGGACGTAGACGCGAAACAAGTCCGACGCGCGGTAGCCCGCCTGTACCAGATCCCGGCCGTAGAGCGCGAAGTACGGAACGGCTGTCAGCGGGAACCAGAAAGACCTCAGGTTGTCTTCGAATGGATAGAAGAGCAGCGCGAGCACGGCGAAGGTCACGACCGGGATCGAGGTCAGGTAGTGGATGCGCGAGTACGCCTCGCCGAGCTTCCGGAGCGAGAGACCTCGTCGCCACAGGTAGCGCAGCAGCTTCGGGAGAATGATCAGGCCGCCGTTAGCCCAGCGCCGCCGCTGGATCAGGAGAGACCCAAAGTCATCGGGCGTCGCGCTGAACGATAGGCGCTCGGGGTAGTTATAGAGAGACCAGCCGCGGTCGATCAGGTCGACGCTCGACTCGGTGTCCTCGATCACGGTGCGGTCCTGGATGTAGCGCCGGATCGGGTAGCCCCGCTCCTCGTCCGACTCCACGATGTCCTCGAGCGCGCGGCGACGGATCAGCGCGTTCGCGCCGATCCAAAAGTCGGCATCGCACAGGGTGCTCCCCTGGACGATCAGGTACTGGACGTCGGTCGTTGCTCCCGCGATCCGCTCGATGCTGCGTTCGGGATCCGGAATCGCACTATAAGGAGTCTGGACCACGGCGAGTCGACTGTTCTCCTCCCGTTCCATCACCCGTGTGAGGCGCAGTGCGTACGCCGGGTGGAGCAGGCTGTCCGCGTCGAGTGTCACCACGTAGTCGGGCGCCGCCACCCGCAAGCTGGCCCGATCCGGGTCGGACTCGACCAGCGTGCGGGCGCCGTCTCCCAGCACCTCTTCACGAAAGCTCCTTCCCATCAGGGAGAGGTAGCTGTTCAGGTTCATCGCCTTGTTCGACTCGTGGGAGAGATTCGCGTACCGCTTCCGCTCGAAGCTCGTCACCTCTACCCGGAACACCGTGGCGAGGCGCCGGTACTCGCGATCGACGGCGTCGGTCGACGGCTCGCTGGATCCACCTGCCCGGGACAGCAGCGATGCGGCGTGCCGCCGGTAGTAGTCACCCTGCTTACGAAGGACCAGGTCCACGAAGAGAGCGTCGGTGTGGTCGCGAGTCCGGTAGCTCGCCGCCGCGTCCTCGAACCACACCGCGACCCGCGAGCACAGAAGCGCGAGCTGACGGTACTCCTCCCGCAGATCGGCCGGGCTGGCGGCCCGCCGCTCGAGCCAGGCTTGCCGGGCCTCTTCGTAGACCGAGCTCCGTTTCCGCAGGTCCTCGTCGAGATCGCGGATGAGGGCGCGCGCCGCCTCCAGGGTCCTGCGGTCCTCGGAGTCGTCGGGCGCGGGCGCATCGTCGATCAGGAGCACCACCCGGCGGTCCGGATACCGCTGAAGAGCCGCGGACAGGACCGTCTGCTCGATCACTCGTAGCTGCTCCCGGTAGGACGGAACCAGGACCGTCAGCGGCGGAGCCGCACCATCGAACAAGAAGTCGTGCGCCCGGTCCGGCTCGGGCTGGTGCCGGCGCATCCGCTCGAAGTACCCGAGTCGGCTGAGCTGGTAGTCGAGATTCCCGAAGACCAGCCCGGCGACGACCAGGGCGAAGCCGACCTGCTCCGCCATCTGGATCCAGTCGCCGTGCTCTCGGCCGTCGGCGAAGAGCCTGACCACCTCGGCTGCCGTGAAGGCCGTTGCGACCACGGTGATGGCGATCCCGCCCCACGTGTACAGGATCTCGCGTAGGAAGTCGGCCCGCCCGTTCTTGAATACGTCCTTCGTCTCGGCGAGGCTCACCGGCATGCCGCTCTCTGCTCCGATTCAACCCGCCAGCAGTCTTTGCATCGGGAGCGGTGGGTCGCTTCACGGCTCCGGGGGGTCGAGCCGGCACTCCCTGAATCTGGCTGTGGGATTATCCCCTCATCCGGTGTGCCCGGGTCAAGGGGAAAATGGAGATTCCCCCCGCCTTTCGACGGGAGAACCGCAGCGTTGAGGCGCGGCGCGGCCGTCTTGCTGGGTGCCTGCCTTCTGCTGATCGCGGCGGGAGCCGTCGATCCCGAGGAGACGCTCCGGAGTCCCGCCTCGATTGCGTGGCGGATCGGCCTGCCGGCGGCGGCTGCTCTCCTGCTCGCTGCCTTCCTCGCCCTGCCCGCCAGCGGCCGGTTGGCTCTGGGCTCGGCCGTCGCTGCGTTGACGGTAGTCGAGGCGGGGAGCTTCGGTCTGCACTGGTTCTGGCGGCCCCACGTCGAGACCTGGATCGAGCCCGAGTACTACCAGGATCACGCGAGCTTCGGTTACGGGCCCAAGCCCGGCATCTCTACGCGCGCGTGGAAGCGGGTGGACGGACGGAGCGTCTACGACGTGCGCTACTCGATCGACGAACGCGGATGACGCAGGACGCCGGTCTCGCACCGGGAGGAGCGCTCGAAGTTCCTGCTCACGTTCGGCGGCTCGTTCGCGTTCGGGGAGGGCGTCGAGGACGGCGAGACGCTGGCGTTCAGGCTCGGGGAGCTCGCAGCCGACCACCTGCCGTACGCCTACGGGTTTCACGGCTACGGCCCCCAGCACCTGCTGGCCAAGCTCGAGACGGGGACCTTGCCAGAGGAGGTAGATCAGGACGAGGGTACGCTCCTGTACGTGTTCATCGACAGCCACGTGAATCGCGCGATCGGCTCGTTCGTCGTCTATACGGGCTGGGCGAACGCGACGCCCCACTACGCGCTCGACGACACCGGCATTCCGGTCCGTCGCGGCAGCCTCACCACCGGCAGGCCGCTTCGTTCGGTCGTCTACAGCGTGCTCGGCCTGAGCCCCTCCCTTCGCTACCTCGGCGTCGAGATCCCGTTTACGATTACCGACCGACACGTCGCGTTCACGGCAGCGATTCTGGAGCGCTCCGCCGAGCTGTTCGAGCAGAGCTTCGAGCGCGCCCGTTTCGTCGTCGTGCTCTTCCCGGGCTCGGCGCTTGCCGATCAAATCGGCGCAGCCCTGCGAGATCGCGACGTCGACTACCTCGACTACAGTGCACTCCTCGACTGGAATGATCCGAGGTATTTTATTCCGGAGGACTGGCACCCGGCGCCGGAGACCTACCGCATCCTGGCGGAGCGTCTCGCCCGCGACCTTCGACTCGGATCGGCGAGCTAGTCTGGCCGAGCTGCCCGCTGGGGCTACGCGATCGCGGTGCAGACGAAATCCGACGAGGAGCAGCACAATGGAAGCCCTGAAGCTGGCGGAGGCTCGCTCGTATCCGCGCTGCGCGAGCGCTGCGAGGAAACGCACGCGTGACGATTCGCGACGGGTCACGCGCGCTCGAGGCCTCGCCCCGACCCCGGTGGATGACCGCGCTCACGGTCTTTTGCCTCTCGACGGTGGCATGCCGGGTTCCTCGCGATCTCTTTCTTGCGGAAACCCGAGACGTTGAGGTCTGGCTCGGGTTCGAGGTCCGAGG
>JACZXC010000250.1 GCA_022571825.1 Myxococcales bacterium
CAAAGGTACAGGGTGAGCATCGAACGCGTTGAACGTCTATTCAGCACGCGGCCCAGAATAAGGGATGCGCCCGGCGTGCCCGTTCCAGGGGGTGCGCTGGCGGTCGAGTTCCAGGACGTGTTCTTTGCCTACCGCCCGGAAAATGAGGTACTGAAACATGTATCTTTTCGGCTGGGGACCGGCAAAGTGATGGGGCTGTTGGGTCGAACGGGCAGCGGCAAAACCTCTCTGTCGCGGCTGCTGTTCCGCTTCTATGACGCCAGCCGGGGTTCGGTCCGCGTGGGCGGAGTGGATGTACGCGAGCTGGCGCTCTCTGAGCTGCGTCAACGGGTGGGCGTGGTCACTCAGGAGGTCCAGCTCTTCCAGGCATCGGTGCGGGAGAATCTGACCCTTTTTGACGAATCCATCGACGACGAGCTTATTCTCGAGGGTCTTCACGCCCAACGGAATCACGCGAAAGACGATTCCGAGGCTACCTCGCTGTTGGAAACAGTTGACGCGAAAACGCCCGAGGCCGGCGATCCCATAGGCGAGGTCGACCTCGCGGGTCTCCTCGAAGCGCTGCTTCTGGACCGGATTCATGATCTGGGAGGACATCACCTGGACGTCTTCCTGGGTCAGGCGCTCGCTGTTCTTGAGCGGGACGAGGGCGCCGTCCAGGCGGAACATGGGCGGAAGCCCTGCCTTGATGTGGATGTCCGAGGCGCCGCCCTTGAGCGCCACCTTGAGGATTTCGTTCAGGTCCACAATACCCCTCTCACTCCCTCTCCAGCGTCTGCACCACGCCCACAGCGATACTTCGTCCTGTTTCCGGGCCGCCTTGAGGGGAAGCGCGCCCGCATCGAACCGTCCCGTGAGTGCGGAATTCCACGGTTCCGCTGTAAGAATCTCTCAGGTTGAAGTGGATATCGGACGACACCGTGGGGTTGGGTGACGCGGAGCGGATGCGTGTGAAATCCTATCGAGCCTGGGGTCGCGTGGCCGCGGCTGGCGCATTCGCCGCGGTCGTCCAATCCGCTTGTATGCTTCCGGTTCGACTGGCACCGGCGGTGACGGGCCGAGTGATCGATGCGGAGACTGGCGCCCCGCTTTCGGACGCCCTCGTCGTGGTGCGCATCGACGGGCGCTACCACGAGTTTCTACCCGATCGCGACCTGCTCGCGCACTTGGAGGCTCGAACCGACAACTCGGGTCGCTTCCTCACCGCGCCTCTCCGGAGCCCTGGACTCAGTGCCTGGCCCTTGCTGCGGACGGAGGCCCAGGTCGTCGCCGTTCTCCTGGAGGGCTACCAATGTGCGCAACCGAGACCGGTGCGACCGGGAGAGCCCCTGGAGATCCGCCTGACATCCGCGCTCGATGAGGTGGCGCGCCGCGAATCGTGTCATCCGCTGCCGGTGCGCTCGGGCGAGGCGGTCGCCTATATGGAGGCCTGGCGTTCGCTGTTTCCCGCCCCCAGCAACGCTCTCACGGCGAGCGACCGGGAGATGGACCGCGTCCTCGCCGCGCGCTCGGTCCTGGGCTTCGGCGAAAACTGCGAAGGCCCGGTCCTGGATCTGGCGCTGGCTCCCGGTGGCGTTCGCGCCGCCCTGCTGGTGACGACGGGACGCGACATCGAGGTCCACGCGCTGGAGCTGGCGGACGGGCACACGGGGGTCCCTGTGCGGGTCGGCCGGGAACCGCGTTCTCCCCCTCGGCGACTGGCGTGGACGAGCCCCCTCGAGCTCGTGCTGTGGGAGCCAGCCAGCGCGATCCAGCGCTCGATCTCGCCCTCGCGACTGGCGATGCGGAGCGTGGAGTGGGTGTGGACCGCGCCCGGTGCCCGGAGCCAGGCTCCGGCGGCGCCGGCACTGGGGCTTGGTCCCGATCGACCGCGCGCGCCATTGGATCCCGCCGATCTCAATGATGAGGGGGACGCATTGTGGCTCGGTCGCTCCTTCAGCATCCGCCGCTCCCCGGACCCCGCGACCGGACTCGGCATCGAGAAGTTGCGGATCACACGTCGCGACGGAACCACGACCGAGGTCGAGATCCCCGGTGAAGCCTGCGGGCCGGTGGGCCGATTCGGACGCCCCCACGACCGGATCGCGGCCGGCGGGCGTTGGGCGATCGACCTGCGCTTCGTCGAGCACGGCTGCCACGCCGTCGCGATCGACCTGGAGACCGGCGACTGGGTGAAGCTCGATCGCGCCACCGAGAAGGCGAGTTGCCGCGACTCGCGCCGTATTTCCGCCGCACACCTTCGCCGCGCCCTCCGCGGCTATTCGCGCGAGCTGGAGGCGGCACTTTCGAAGCAAGGGGCCGATCCGACCGCGACCTACTCATTGCAAATCAGCGGTGAAGGGGCCGTCACAGCACAGATCCGCGACTTCGCGGGCCGGCTGCAGCGGTTCAGCGGTCCGCGCTTCCCCGTCCGCACCCCCTTGCGCCGGATCGAGGTCGTGGGTGTCGCAGCGACCGGGCTCGGTCGTTCCCTGTCTTCAGCGCCGGGTCCCGAGCCGCTGTAGGTCGCGAAGCTCGAAGGGGTGACCGCCGCTCATCGCTCGGGAAGCGTCGGCAGATCGAGATGCGCGTCGGGTTGAACGCCGAGAGTGTTCAGCGCCATTGACACCAGCCGGTATTGGCCGACGGTGAAGATGAGGTCCAGCACCTGTTCGGTATCCAATCGGGTCGACAGCGCCCTCCAGGTCTCATCGGAGATGAAAGCGTCGGTATGCAGCTCATCGGTGGCGCGGAGCATCGTGCGGGCCAGCTCGTCCCAGCCCGGCGCGTCGGGACCCTGGGTGATGCGCTCGATCTCGTCTTCGGAAACGCCGCACTCGCGGGCGATCAACACGTGCTGGCCCCACTCATAGCCGGCGCGGCACAGCCACCCCACGCGCAGGATCACCAGCTCGCGCTCTCTCGGCCGGAGCGTCGACTTGGCCAATACGTGGTTTCCGAACCCGAGCCAACGCTTCATGAGCTTCGGGTGGTGGGCCAGGGTTCGGAAGATGTTCAGGATGGGGCCTTCACCGAACCGCTTTCGGATCTCGGGATCGATCCGATCGATCGGGAGGGGTTCGAGCCGGGGGGTGCCCAGTCGCATGCATCGCTCCTCGTGAGGCCTGGAGTCCGTCGCATCCGCGTTGGGTGGGTGGTTACGCCGTCGCGCCGCTGCCGACCTCGGCAACTTCCTCCTCTTTCGCCGGATCCGAGCTCGATGCGCCGGTCACCGCTACCTGTCGCTTCAGACCCTTGGACGTGTAAATGGCGTCGGCCATTCGCTCGCGCAAGTCCGGGTGCTCCTGCAGGAACTTCCGGGCGTTCTCGCGGCCCTGGCCGATGCGTTCGTCTTCGTAGGAGTACCAGGAGCCGCTCTTCTCCACGATCTCGCACTCCACGCCCAGGTCGAGCAGGTCTCCTTCGAAGGAGATCCCCTGGTCGTAGAGAATATCGAACTCGGCCTGGCGGAACGGCGGCGCGACCTTGTTCTTCACCACCTTGACCCGCGTGCGGTTGCCGATGACGACATCGGCATCCTTGATCGCGGCAATCCGGCGCACGTCGAGGCGCATCGAAGCGTAGAACTTGAGCGCGTTGCCCCCGGATGTGGTCTCTGGGTTACCGAATAGCACGCCGATCTTCATGCGAATCTGGTTGATGAAGATCAGCGTGGCCCGAGACTTGGAGATCGTGCCCGCGAGCTTCCGCAGCGCCTGGCTCATCAGGCGCGCCTGCAGGCCCATATGGTGGTCGCCCATTTCACCCTCGATCTCGGCGCGGGGCACCAGCGCCGCCACGGAGTCCACGATCACGAGAGCGATGGCCCCCGAGCGCAGAAGCACGTCGACGATCTCCAGAGCCTGCTCCCCGGTGTCGGGCTGTGAGATGAGCAGGTCCTCTACACGGACGCCCAGACGCCGGGCGTATCCGATGTCGAGGGCGTGCTCGGCGTCGATGAAGGCCGCGACACCGTCGGTTTTCTGCACTTCGGCAACCGCGTGCAGCGCCAGGGTCGTCTTGCCGCTCGACTCCGGGCCGAAGATCTCGACGACCCGCCCGCGCGGGTAGCCACCAATGCCCAACGCCAGGTCGAGACTCGCCGAGCCGCTCGAGAAGGACTGCACTTCCCGATTGATGCTCTCATCGGTCATCGACAGGATCGCTCCCTTCCCGAACTGCTTCTCGATCGTGGAGATCGCCAGGGCGATCGCCTTCTCTTTCTGGAGCACCGGATCGGCGCCGCCGTTGCCTCGACTCTTCGAATGACTCGCCATCTCTTGATCCTCCGATCCTTAGGGCCTAGGGGGTGATAGAAACTGATGGGGTTACCAGGGGAATGCGTTCCAGCGGCGTGTACCGCGCCCCCGAACGCCGAAGCTCACTGCGGAACAGCACGGCCTCGCTCACGTTCCAGGCCGCCGGCTCCGGGGTCATCGCGGAGGGAGCCGAGGGAAAACGGCGACTGCGCACCCGCCCCAGCGTGAGGTGCGCGCGAAAGCGACGAGGTTCCGGAGCGAAACCCGCCGCCACGACCCCGCGCTCGACGGCCTCGGCCAACTCCTCCAGGGGCTCGACCGGCGCCACGTCGAGGACGATCAGGTTCGGCCGGCGCGCTGAGGGAAAAGGGCGCACACCGCCGAGCCGAACCCGAAACGAGCCCAGTGAATCCATCTCCCGGCTCACACAGCCGACGAGCTCCGGAATACGATCCACCGCGATCTCGCCCAGGAATCGCAGGGTCACGTGCAGGCCCTCCGGACGCACCCAGCGCACCGCCTCTTCGTGGGTACCAAACCAGACCCCTGGTCTGGTTTTGATGTATTCAATCAGTTCGCGGAGCGCGACAATTCTCGATCGATGGCCGATGTAATGCGGGTGCATGGTCAGCAGGAATACCGTTCTTTCCTCGTACGCAATATCGAATTCATCTTTGTACACCTGCAATACTTCGCGCGGGTTTGAATAACGCTCGCCAAGCGGATTCATGAGCGGCGCGTCATCCAGAATCCAGTCGACCGGAAGCTCTACGAATCCGGTGGACTCACCGTCGGCAACAATCTCGTACGGCCGATCGTCCGCCATTAACGATGAGTCAT
>JACZXC010000251.1 GCA_022571825.1 Myxococcales bacterium
TTGCGCATCTTTTTCCGGCGCTTCTTGATGACGTTGCCCAAGCTTCCCCCCCTCCGACGGGAGCCGGGGACGAATACTGGCTCGGGGGCGCGAAGTCAAATCTCCGCTGCGGCAGAACGGGACTAGGCCGCCTGCCTGCGGCTGTAGAACCGTCCAAACCAACGGTTGAGCGGATGACGCCTGCGAAGAAAGCGCACGACCGGCTCTTTGCGCAGGCCCAACGCGACGAGACTCTGCTGAATCACCTCGTCGTCGGGATCGATCATCAGACCCCGACGCAGGTAGCGAATGCCTTCGGCCTTGAATCCGAAGGCGAGGTGGACCCGGGCCAGGTTGTGGTAGAGCACCGGATTGAAGAACTCCTCCTTGGCGGCGGATCGACACAACGCAAGCGCCTCCTCGAAGCGCCGCTCCGCGAGTCCGAGGCATAGCCCGTAGTAGGAACGAACCCGGGGGCTGCCGGGTGAAAGCCGATGGGCCGAGCGAAAACGCTCGAGGGCCGCCTCGTGATCGCCGATTGCGAGGGCCGCCAGGCCCTGGCCGAAATGATCCTCCGCCTTGCCGTTGGAATCCATGAGTCACTCCTCGAGGCCGCCTTTGGGGGGGTCGGAATCGAGACGGCGACGTCTAGCATGGCAAGTCCCGTGCCGAACCGACCCACACGCAACCGTGGTCCCAAGCCCCCGACAATACGGCTGCTCCCGACCGGGCCGGATCGGACCCGTCGGTGTGATCCGCCCCATCAGGTTCGCTCTCGTAATTCGCAGTTTCGAGATGGTGTCTACGACCCCGCCGCGCCCGTGTCGGTGCCCTGCGAGGCAAGCGCGGCAGCGCGCGCAGCGAGCCTAGCGAGCGAAGTGCGGGTAGGGCCGGGGTCTGCCCGGACCGGGGCCCTGCAAGGCAAACGCGCGCAGCGAGCCGAAGGCGCCCAAGGCCGGTGGCCGCGGGAGCTGGAGCAGTCGAGTGAGCCGGGCTTGTCCCAGACCGGGACGACCCAACTAGTACTCGATGATCTCCAGGATGTACCGTTTCTTCTCTTTGCCGCTGGTCGCCGCCATCAAGGTCCGGATCGCGGACGCGTGGGCGCCCCCCTTGCCAATGACCTTGCCGAGGTCCTCCTTGGCAACCCGAAGCTCGAGCACGTGGGCGTGCTCGCCGATCACTTCTTTGATCTGGACCTCCTCGGGCTTGTCGACCAGCGAACGAACGATCGCTGTAATCAGCTCCTTCATGGGTCCCTCCGCGTTCGCCCAACGGATCTTCGTTCCCGGACCAGTACGGCCACCCAGCAGGTGCCGAATCGGGCCGCGACGCAGTGTACCCTTCCACCGAGCCAAAAACGATGTAAAACGCGCCCCAACACAAGAACTTGCGTTAGGCCCCTCGGGGCAATGCCACTTCGGCGCGGGTCCCAGGGCTCGCGAACCTCTGTGGAACCACCCACGGTGCTGACCGCCACAGCCGTCAGAGGCGGAAGGAATATTGGAGAACGATCCGGTTCTGATCGAAATCGGCGACGATGGAGTTACCCGTGTTCCGCCAGTACCGGTAGCTGAGCTCCACCCGACTCCGGCGGGTCAGATCGTGCCGGATTTCCAGCTCAAAGCCCGCGTAGAGGCTCTCCTTCAGTTTCAGCGCCTCGTCCTCGAACCGTGAGATGAACCCGCTGGCGGTCGCCGCGGTTCGATCGCCGAACTGCTTCTTGAGTCCGATCCGCCCGGTGGCCTCCACGACCTCATTGCCCACCAGGTTCGACTGGAACTCGTTGGCAACCGAGAGGAAACCGCTCCAGCCCGGGACCAGCTGGGCGTGGAGGGTCGCGTGGCCCAGCACTGAATGTTGGGTGCCCCGCGAGCCGAAGTCCATGAGACCGTATCCGAGGGCGAGCTCACCCCGGGCGGCAGGCAGCCAGCGCGAACGCAGGCCCAGCAGCATCGACGCGTTCGCGTGCCCCGAGCGTGCGCTGTCCCGGTAGCCTCGGTATCCGGATTGGGCCAGAACGTAGGCGGACGAGCGGTGACCCAGCGGACTCTGGTATTCGACAGTGGCGGAACCCTGGCCAAAGTCGGCTCGAAAATTGGGATCGACCGCGCTGCCACCTCCCGTCGCCTCGATCACGGCTGCGAAAGACTCGCTGGCGAAGTAGGTCGCCTGAACGCCGAGCTCTATCTCCCGCCCGCCGGGGAGCTCGCGCCAGTAGCGAATCCCCAGATCGGAGCGGTGGACCTGGAGCAGGTTGCGGACGTCGTCTGGCGGCAGCCCCCGCTGTCGGGGCGAGGTTGTGTACGCCTCCGAGATTCGCACCCGGAGTCCCGGCAGCAGTCCGGCCTCTGCGAAGCCACTCACCCGGGCGAACTCGGCGCCGAGAGACGCCTCGCCCAGGGTCCGGCGAACGTCGACACGCAGGTCTGCGCCGATCTCGAGGGCGGGGGTGCGGTAGGCCAACTCGAGGCGCGGCACAATCCAGCCGCCGAACTCAGGGGTCGATCCCGCTCGCGCGAAGGACGGATTGTCATCGAAGAGGGCCGCGAACCGAACCGAGGGACGCACGCGGATCTGGGCGCTCTCCCCTTCCTGGGACCGCGCCGGCGAAATGAGAACGAGCACCACGGTCGGAACCCACACCCACGCCGCCGAGAGCCTATGCACTCGTCTCCTCATCGGATCGTACCCGGTGGATCGACGGGAAATACTGGAGGACCCAGGGGTGCGATCGGGATCCCAGCAGCCGAAAGGGGGGCATCGCCGCCACGACCCGCGAAGCCCAGGATGCGTCGGCCCAAGCCCGCGGGACCGTACAAGCGCCGAACGAAGTCCGGGCTGGCGAGGCTCATCTCTGCAGCCACGCGTGTGACGTACCGGCGGGGCGCGGCGACGGCGAATTCCGCGTCCTCGAGCAGTGTGAGGTAGTCCGCGTCCGAGGATCGGAGTCGCGCCAGCCGCAAGACGTCCAGCCGGGATCCACGGGCCAGCAGTACGCGAATCGCGTGCTGACCGGCGCCGAGGGAAAGGGTGACGACCGGGACCCAAGCGAAGCGGGACTCGGGCGTCGACACGCGGATTCGGTACCGACCATCGATCGACCAGATCTGGGGCGAGGGTCCACTCATCCGACCCGAGACCGAGACCAACCCGGGCTCCGCAAGCCGGACGCGATAGGTGAACTCCGCCGGACTTCCAGTCGTCGTGGCCCAGGCATCACCCGAGGCCGGCGGGATCAGACTCCCCGCCGCACGCGCTCCCCAGTCCGAGGCGGCCACGAAGGCTTCTCCTTCGAGCTCGATCGGCTCGCCGATCTGCGGAAGCTGCGATTCGAGACCCAGGGCATGGGCCAGGGTCCGTGCCTGGTCACCGGCCGTGAGCGGTCGGCCGGATCGCCAGCCTTCCGCGGGTGCCAGGCAGAGAGGCCGGTATGCGGTCAGCTCCACGCCTTCGATCCTCGATCCGGATCTCAGATAGGCGGTGATTTCGTGGGGGCCCCGGCGCAGAGGCACCAGCATCGGCGCGTAGGCGACCCCCAGGGCGGACGGATCCAGATGCGCCACGGGCCGCCGATCCACCGTCCAGCGTTGGATGCCGACCCCTTCCACCGCGAGCAGATACAGGCCCGCAGCCGGAGCCGTGAAGGTGGCGCGCAGAGGCGCCCGCGGGTCTCGGTGCGGGGGAAGCTCGACGGACACGTGAAAGGGAGAGCGCGACGGAACCCGACGTCCGCCGGCCTGGGTGATGAGCTCGGCGCGGTCCGGACACAGCAGCGCGAAGCGCTCGGCGCTGGTTCCGGGGTCCACTTCGCCGATCCCGATGGCTTCGATCAGCGCCTGCGCCCACCCATCGTGATAGATCACGCGCTGGCTACCCAAAGACCGAGCCGGGAGCAGAACCAGCGAGTCCGAAACCGCGAACGCCGGTCCCACTGCGGCGATCCAGCTGACCGCGAGCGCAAGGGCGACTCGATGCCACGAGCGTGTTGTCTCGAGCGCTCCCACCTCTCCACCCTCGAAGGGCCCGTGGGCAATGGCAGCCGGGGGTGGCCCCTCAATGGGGGCTCATCGGGCTGGGATGCAACCATCTTGACTGGCGGACTGGCCCGAATCGAACCCGAGCCGACGTCGTTCTGGGGGCCGGAAGGTTCAAGCCAGCTCGCCAGCCGACCGAAACTGAGGTATCCATGGCGTCGATTTCAATGAGCCATCACGACTTCGACAGCAACGCGCGGCCCGAGCCGCAATTGAGCTGCCCAAAGCAAATTTCGCCTGTCTGAGCCAACCCCAGGGCCCCGGCAGGCGAACGGGGGCCCCTCGGCATGGCGACAGCGCAAGTCACCACTCGCGTCCTCCGCCGACTCCTCGCCAGCGGCGCCACCACTCGCGCCGAGCGGCTGCTCGCGCGCATGCCGCCGGCCGACGTCGCCCCGCTCTTCTCGGGCATGACCCCGGACGAGATCCGCACGGTGATCGAGCTGCTGTTCCGGCGACGCCGAGCCGCGCGCGCGCTCAAGGAGCTGCCCCCGGAAATGCTGCCCCAGGTCTTCGAGGCGCTGACCGACCAGCGCCTGGCGGATGTCCTGGCTCGCCTCGAAATCGATGATCTGATCGAAATCGTGGAGTGGATTCCCGAGGACCGCCGAGACGAGGTCGTGAGTCGGTTTCCCGATTTCACCCGGGCCGAGCTCGACCGGGCCGAGCTCTATCCGGAATCGAGCGCCGGTCGAGCCATGACGACGAGTTTCGTCGCCCTCGACGAGAAGATGACCGCCGAGGAAGCCATCAATTCGATCCGCGCCGTCGGCGACGACGACGAGTCGATTCTCTACCTCTACGTCGTGGACGACCAGCGGACCCTCTGCGGCGTCGTTCCAATTCGCCGGCTGGTGTCGGCACCGCCCACCCGCGCGATTGCGGACCTGATGATTCGGGATCCGGTGAGCGTCCGCGCCGATGACGACCAGGAAGAGGTGGCCTCGGTGGTCGCGCGCTACGACTTGTTGGCCGTCCCCGTCACCGATGTGGATCGCCGGATGCTCGGCGTGATCACCGTCGACGATGTCATCGACGTCATCACCGAGGAAGCCACCGA
>JACZXC010000252.1 GCA_022571825.1 Myxococcales bacterium
CACCACCGGCGTCTCCGGGCGCATCCGCCTCAGGGCACCCACCATCTCGATCCCGCTCTTTCCCGGCATCCGGATGTCACTCAGGATCGCGTCGAAGTCGAACTTCGCGGCCTCCTTGAGGGCCTCGTCCGCGGAAGCGGAATCCCGAACCTGGTATCCGTGTTCCCGAAACAGCGATGCGAGCATCTGCCGCATCGCGGGGTCGTCATCGACCACCAATAGGGTGCGTGTTTCGGTCATGGTGCTCCTTCGCTAGAGCATGCCTCGTGCCAACCCTTAGGCTGCATGGGGCGAGTTCTGACGCGAATTAACCGCGGTCATCCGTCACGATGTGTAGCAAATTGCCACATACCGTAGCGAAATTCCCCACGTCAGAGCGTTGCGGCCGCGCCTCGGATCGGTGGGAACGGGACCGTGACCGCCGTGCCCCGGCCGGGCTGGGTCTCGACGCGGATACCCCCGCGATGGCTGCGCACGATGCCGAGCACCGCCGCCATTCTCATTCCACCGGTGACCTGGGTGCTAAAAAGGGCTCGAACCACCGCGCCCGGGAGCTCGCGTCCATGCCACAGCCTGAATCCCGAACTCGGACGTAGACGTAGGCACCTTCCCTCAAGTCCGGATCCCCCCGGACGCCTTCGAGAAAGGCGTGAGTCGCCGTGAGGGTGCCTGTCTCGATGACGATCTCACCCCCCGGGTCTCCGATCGCCTCGATCGCGTTCCGCACCAGGTTCCCGATCAGGACCTTCACCTGCTCCGGATCCGCCTCGATCGGGGGCAGATGCGGGCCCAGCAGGGTACGCAGGGCAATACCCCCGCCCACTCTGTTCGCCACCGACTCTTCGAACTTGGACACCACCGCGGAGAGCCGCACGGCGCGAACCCAGCGCCTTCCCCGGCCTGAATACGCCTACGAGCTGCTGTGTGAGGTCGGTTGCCCGTCGCGCCGCCTTCTCGATGTTCGTGAGATGAGGCCGAATGGGCGAGGACTCGAGCAGATCCTTCAATGCGTCGTTGGCATTCGAGAGGATCGCTGCCAGGAGGTGGTTGCATTCGTGGGCGATCCCGCCCGCGAGCTGGACGAGGCGCTCGAGGTGCCGGGCATGCTCCGCCCGCGCCTCGAGCTCCCGTCGCTTCCGCTCGAGCTCCTCGCGCCCGGACATGTCGCGAACCGCGGCGATGGTCATGACACCATTGGGTCCGCGACGGGGGCGCAGCTGCACGTCGGCGGGGAACTCGCTGCCGTCCTTGCGGAGAGCGCGGATGTCGATTCCCGAACCCATGGGGCGGTCGTGGGGCTTCTTCGCGTAGACCTCGCGCTCTCGCTCGTGGCCCGAGCGGAGTCGCTCGGGGATGAGCGCCTCGATCGGCAGGCCCACGAACTCTTCGCGCGTGTAGCCGAACACCTCGGTCATGCGCGAATTGGCGAGCTGGATCCGCCCGTCGGGACCGACGATCACGAGGGCGTCCGGTACCGACTCGACGAACCACTCCAGGGCCACGTCCCCTGCGGTCAGATCGGGTCCTCGTTGGACGGGTTGCGGTGCCATCACTTCTCGCCCTTCCCGCCCCTCCCGTATTCCCGGCCTTCCCGGCCTTCCCGGCCGATCTTGCAAGGATCGCGCCAGAGCCGCGCTTCACCGTCGACGGATGGGAGGGACCGGACGTCGGGATCGCTGTAGCAGAGGCGGCCACCCCTGGGGCGCATCTCCCCACGACCGCTGCCGAGGCCGGGCGACGGCGCAACGCGGCGGTATGCGAGTTGCAAGGAAGCCAGCAGGTTTCCTGCTGTGGTGAGTCAGCTCACGAATCCCGAGATCCGACTTCTCGACGGGCGATTCTACGCGGACGACCCGTGGCCACACTTCCGCTGGCTCCGAGAGAAGGCACCGGTCTACTGGGATCCCACAGCTCGCCTCTGGTCGATCGCCCTTCACGAGGACATCATGGAGGTTTCCCGTCAGGCGGGCCTCTTCAAGGCAACCGCCCACGCCTCGGGCGCCTACGCGCCGGGCTTTCCCCCGATGATCACCCGGAGCCCCAGACGTCGCCGGACTCCTCGCCGCCTGATACGCGATCACCTCACGGCCCGCTGCCTCGAAGATCTGGAGCCCCGGGTGCGACAGCTGTGTGCAGGCCTGATCGAATCGCTCCTCCCCAGCGGCCAGTGCGACTTCGTCGAAGACCTCGCGGCTCTGGTCCCCGTCCTCGTGCTGGGCGAGTTGCTGGGCATCGAGCCCGCGGACCGCATCAGGCTGGGGCGCTGGTGCGACGACCTGCTGGCGACATCCCACTTCCCGGCCAAGTGCGGTACGGCCGAGGCGGCCCTGCGGGCCGCCGCCGAGTTCGCCGTTTACCACCGGGCCATCGTGGCCGACCGACGAAAGCGGCCGGGGGGCAGAGATCTCCTGAGCGTGCTGATCCACGCGGAGACGGACGGGGAGCGGCCCGACGACGACGCGCTCCTGCACACGTTGCTGTCGCTGCTGACCGGAGGAATCGGGACCATCCGCGATGCCATTTCCGGGGGGATGGAAATGCTTCTCCGAAATCCCGAGCAGCGCCGACGACTGGTGGACGACCCCTCGAAGATCGCGACGGCGGTGGAAGAGATGCTTCGATGGGTGAGCCCCGTCGCCCATGGCAGTCGCATGGCCACCGCCGACAACGAGTTCCGAGGGGAACGGATCCGTGCCGGCGACCGGGTTCTCCTGCTCTACCCCTCCGGCAACCGCGACGAGCGGGTCTTTGCAGACCCGGAGACCTTCGACGTGGAACGCGACACCAATCCCCACATCGCTTTTGGGGCGCCCGGAGAGCATCTCTGCGTGGGCCGAAAACTCGCGAGACTCGAGCTCCGGGTGGTGTTCGAGGAAATCCTCGGGCGAGTTCCGAACCTCGAACTCGCGACTGAAGGGGCGCTCCCGCGGATCCCCTCCCACTTCGCTCCGGGCATCGCGAGCATGCCCGTGGTGTTCGGTCCGAGCGGGTGATGAGGAGCCAAGCGACTCGGGGATCCGTCGCCGTACCCCCGACATCGGACTTCGAGCTCGAGCGGGCGCAGCTCTTTGGCGCTCTGGCGCCGGACCTGCTCCGCCGGGTGCGCCCACTCCTGCATGCGAGGCGCTTCCATCGCCAGCGAGCCCTGTTCTTCGAGGGCCAGCCCGCATCCTACCTGTGGCTCGTGCGCCGCGGGGAAGTTCGGATGTACAAGAGCTCATCCGATGGCAGGATCATGGTTGATGCGGGCCACTTGCGGAAGCGTTGGCAGACGGTCTGACGGGCCCGTGACCCCACCGGGTGGGGCAATCTGGAGCTCAGGCAATCAAGTCCGCCAGTCGCGTGAGCTGATCCTCCTCCGACAGCGTCGGGACGAAGATCACCTCGTCCGTCCCGATCCCCTCGACCGCCTTGAGGAACCCCTTGATCGCCTCCGGCTGAGTCATGATCGAGCCCGCGACGGCGTTCTGCATCTCTGGGCCACCGGGCTTGTAGTAGTCGCGGACGTAAGCGGCGGCGCGATCGCCGACGCCAGGTCCGAGGGCAAAGTACACAAGGTTGGCGAAGCGCGGCTTACCGGACTTGCCCGCCGCCTTCCAGGCGTCTTCGACGGCCTCGAACTGCTGCCGCATCGCGTCTAGCGTGTCAGGGACCGCGATGAAGCCATCTCCAAGACGGCCGGCGCGCTGCAGCGCCGCCGGGGTCGCACCGCCGATCAGGATCTCCGGGCCACCCGGTCGGTGGGGCTTCGGACCGATCGCACCGATGCCGTCGCCGAGTTCCTTTCCGGACCAGACGCGTTTCATCGTCGCGATCTGCGCTTCAAACCGCTTGCCTCGGTCGCTGAACGACGTGCCTGTAGCGTGGTAGTCGTCCGGTCTCCAGCCGACGCCCATGCCCAGCGTGAGCCGCCCGCCGGAGAGCGCATCGATCGTGGCCGCTTCCTTGGCGAGCTGCACCGGGTGATAGGCCGGTGCGATCAACACCGCCGTGATAAGCCGCACTCGACGAGTCGCACCGGCGACCACCGCGAGCGTGGTCAGAGTCTCGTAGTTGTCGTAGACGTGCCGGCCGATGGTGCTGACGCTCGAGAACGGCCCCGCCTCCGCCTTCGCTGCCCATGCCATGACCTGCTCGGGCACTGCACCCGGAATCGTGGACGGCAAGCCGATTCCGATCCTCATAGGCTCCTCCTTCTGGTAATCGCGCTGACTCCCAGGTCAGCGGCTCGCCCGGCTTCCACTACGAAGCAAGCCCTGCGCCGCGTCGCAACACAGCCGGCCGGCGCTCATGCAGCGGGCGCGATGAACTCGGTCCGGATCCCACCGGGGATGGAACACATCATGTGTTGAGTTGGGCCGTCACCGAGGGGCTCCGGAGCGAACTCGATTGCAACGCCGTCTACCCGGGCGAGCCGCTGATGAAGTTCCTTGAGCGCCACCTCATCCCGAACCGTCAGTGCGAGATGGTGCAGCCCGATGACATTCGTGCGGTCGAAGGGCGTTGCCTGTTCCGGATTCGTCGCCTGCCAGAGCGTGATCATGACCTGATTGTCTGAAAGGAAGACCGCGGGATAATCGGGAACCTCGCCGATCTGCTTGTAGCCAAGCACATCAACGAAGAAGCTCGTGGTCTCTTGCAATTCGGGAACGGTGAGTCCGACGTGGTGCACACCCTGGGTGACGGGGGTTGCTTGGGTCTCGTGGGTCATTCTTTAGTCTCCTTCCCGCCAATGAGGCGGGAATCGGTCTGGATGCGATTCAGAAACGGCCGATGGAGCATCAACTCGCGTTAGCGATGGCCTTTACAACTTCCTCCGTGTTCCGAACGGCGTTCGCCAGGAAGCGGAAGCTCACCAACGCACTTAGGTAGCCCTACCATGGGAAGCTTCCTTCTTCGAGTAGTCGGGCTGTGAGCTGCGAAATGCGCCGGCTCTGGCCAGTGAGTGACTCACGGTGAGCGTTGACAGCGCGCGGGGAGAGAGAAGCGAAGCCTCGGCGAGCGCACTCACCTTATACTCCGCTCGGACGCCGGGACGCAACCTCAATGACGACGGGGCCCTGACCCCGA
>JACZXC010000253.1 GCA_022571825.1 Myxococcales bacterium
CCTGCCGACGGGCGATTCATGGCCGAGACGCTCCTGTCGGTCGGCGACAGCGTGCGCCCGGGACAGGAACTGGGCCGCATCCAGCCTCGCCTGGGGGAGGCCGGCGCCGATCGCGCCACGCTCGTCGCTGCGGAGGCCGAGGCGCAGGCGTCGCTGGATGCCACCGCATCTGACCTCGCGCGTGCCGAACGGCTGCTCGCTGAGCGGGCAGTGCCCGCGCGGCGGGTCGAGGAGGCCCAGCGTGCCGCCAAGGTCGCGGAGGCGCGCCTCGTGGCCGCGCAGGCGCGTCTCGCGCAGCGCGACGAGACCTTGGACGCGGGCGGAGGGTCCGCGTCGGGCAACTCGTTCGTTCTGCGTGCCCCTATCGCGGGCCGGCTCGCCGCCGTCTTTGCCGCGCTCGGCGCGTCGTACGACGAAGGCGCGCCGCTCTTCAGAATTGTCCGTACCGACCGCGTCGAGCTGCAGGCGCACGTGCCGGCGTCCGATGCGCCGCTGAGGGGCGAGGTCACCGAGATCGTGCTCGAGATACCGGGCCGGCCCGATCCACTCGTCCTGGAGGCGGACCACATGCACGATGCCGGAGTGATCGATCCGGTAACGAGGGCGCTGCCGGTGCAGTTCGACGTGGACAATCGGGCGGGCCAGCTCCTGATCGGCCAGACGGCCGTGGCCATCCTCTACATGGGCGCGCGCGAGCGGATGCCGGCCGTGCCGAAGGATGCCGTGCTGACTGAGGCGGGGCGTCCCTACGTGTTCGTCCAAACGGGCGGCGAGAGTTTCACCCGGCGATTTATCGAGGTCGGCCTGCGGGACGGCGATCTGGTGGGCGTGCGCGCCGGCGTACAGACGGGCGAGCGCGTCGTCACCCGCGGCGCCTACGACGTCCAGCTCGCCTCGGCGGCCGGCGGGTTGCCGGCGGAAGGGCACCTGCACTGACATGAAACCTCTTATTCGATGGTCGATTGACCATCACGGGATCGTGATCGCCCTGTCGGTGCTGCTGCTCGCCGCGGGGATCTGGACGGCCCGCGACATGCCGGTCGACGTGTTCCCCGACCTGACGGCGCCTACGGTGACGATCCTCGCGGAAGGCCACGGGATGGCCCCAGAGGAGATGGAATCGCTGGTGGTCTTTCCGATCGAGAGCGCCATCAACGGCGTCTCGGGCGTGCGCCGTGTCCGCTCGGCGAGCGCCGTGGGCATCGGAGTCGTCTGGGTGGAATTCGACTGGGGCGTCGATATCTACATCGCGCGCCAGCTCGTGGCGGAGAAGCTGGCGCTCGTGGCCGGCGCGCTGCCGCCACAGGTTGAACGGCCGGTCCTGGCGCCGATCTCGTCGATCATGGGCGAGATTCTCTTCTTCGCGCTCTCGTCCGAGAGCGTCGATCCGCTCACCCTGCGGACCGTGGCGGACACAGTCGTCCGCCGGAGGCTGCTCGCCGTGCCGGGTGTCTCGCAGGTGACGCCGATCGGCGGGGCGGAGCGGCAGTTCCAGGTGGTGGCGCACCCCGAAGCGCTGCGGGCGAACAACGTGTCGCTCACGGAGCTCCTCGATGCGGCTCGTGGCGCGAGCGAGAACGCGTCGGCTGGCATTTATACCGAGGGCCCGCAGGAATACGTGCTCCAGGTCATAGGCCGTACCCGCGCCGTCGACGAGATCGGCGAGAGCGTCGTGGCGATGCGTGGCACGCGGCCCGTACTGATCCGCGACGTCGCGGACGTGCGTGAAGGCGCGGCTCTCAAGCGTGGAGAGGGGTCGCGCAACGGCTTGCCCGCGGTCATCGTCGGCGTGCAGAAGCAGCCTGGCGCGAACACGATTGAGGTCACCGCGCTCCTCGACCGCGAACTCGATGCGTTGCAGGAGGAGCTGCCTCCGGGGATCACGATCGATCGGCTGATATTCCGGCAGGCCGACTTCATCCAGGTCGCCGTCAACAACGTGATCGCCGCGCTGCGTGACGGCGGCTTCCTGGTGATCGAAAAGCCCTGGCCCGGCATGTTGCGGGGGATCTGGGGCGACCCCAAACGGTATCGGGAGCAGTACTGGAGCAAGTTCCGGAACATCTACTTCGCGGGGGACGGGGCCCACCGCGACGCGAAGGGCTATTTCTGGATCATGGGGCGCATCGATGATGTGATGAACGTCTCGGGACACCGGATCGGGACCATGGAGGTGGAAAGTGCGCTGGCATCGCACGGAGACGTAGCCGAAGCCGCTGTGGTGGGGCGCCCGGACGACCTCACGGGTACCGCCATCGTCGCTTTCGTGACGCCTCGGATCGGTACGCGGGCAGACGGGGAGCTCCGCAAGAGCCTGCTGGATCGGGTTTCCCGTCAGATCGGTCCGATCGCCAAGCCCGCCGATATCCGGTTCACGGACGCCCTTCCCAAGACGCGCTCGGGAAAGATCATGCGACGACTCCTCCGCGACATCGCGGCCGGTCGGCAGATCGTCGGGGACACCACGACCCTGGAGGACTACAGCGTGCTCGCGAATCTGCGCGAAAGCGGAGAGGCGTAGCCCGCGTCCGGGGGGAGACCGACGATGCGCTGGCTTCCGGCCGCGCTCGGGTTTCTCTTCAGCGCCGTCGGGCCCGCCCTGGCGGCCGAAACCACGGCGGACCCGATCGCTGCGGAGACACCGGCCGAGCTCACCCGCGAGGAGCGGATCCAGGTCCTGATCGAGCAGACCGGGATCGCGAATTGGATCCGGGAGGCGCCCGCTCTGGCAGCCGGCCATGTGTTGAACGCCCTGGGAAAACACACAGGCGGCGGCAGCCAGAATCTGGCCGACACCTTCGCTGGCCACTTCGCCCCGGAGCCGATCCTGCAACGGGTCGCCGAAGCGCTCCTCGAGCGCTACGACGCGAAGGCCGTCGAAGCCATCGACCACTGGCATCGATCCCACACCGGATCCGAGATCGCCGCGTCCGGGGCGTCGGCCGCTTCCCCGGCTGGAAGAGCACAGCTCGCGGACTACATCCGACGCCTTCGCACCGATCCACCTTCGATGCGTCGGCGCAGGCTCGGCCGGCGGATCGCAGAGGCGACGGGACTTCCGGAGCGGAGAACCTCGATATCCGTCGCGATGAACTTCACCGTCACACAGGTCCTGGATCGCCTGCTGCGGGTGCCCCGGATCGATGACGGCGACGTGCAGCAGCGGCTGCTCGCGAACATCGAACGGCGGCTGTCGGGTTCGATCCGGACCCAGTCGGTTTCCCACGTTCTGTTCGCGACGCGAATGCTACCTACGGAGCAGCTCGTCGAGTATCTCCACTTCGTCGAGAGCGACGCCGCCCAGTGGATCTGGCGGATTTCCAACCAAGAGTACCAGAGGAGCGTGCGAGCGAGTCTCGAGGTCTTTGCCCGGGACTTCTCGGAGTTTCTCGAGCAACGCGACACCCCCCTGCACCGCGAAGCCCAGCGCGAAGAAGGGGAAAGATTCGGGGCTCGAACCCGAGACCGAGAATGCGTTCGCGAGGCCTTTCGCCGCGATCGCCGCTGCAAGGATCTGGTCTGTGAGATCGGCACCGCCGACTTCCTCGGCGCCTGTCTCGACGCGAGCCGTCGAACCGAGAGCTTCTGCGCGGAATCGGCGACCCGCGGCGACCCCAAGGCCCGGTCGCGCTGGCGTACCCGGGCCTGTGTCGACCGCGACCGCAAGGATCGCATCTGCCTGGCTCTAATGGCGGAGGTTCAGGACCATTGCCAGAGCCTGAAAGAGGCCTCGAGTTTAACCCGCGGTCGATAGGCCTTCCGGATCACTCGAACGGCGCCCCGCAAACCAGGTGCCGTCGGCGTTTCTGGACAACGACACGACACCACCGAGCTCGGGATGTCCGTCTTCGAGGGGATGACTCAGAAGCTTCTCCGCGATCATGCGAATGATCCCCTTGTGCACCACGAGAAGAACGGCACTCGCGCCGCCCTCGATCATCCGGTCGAGGCCGCGATTCACTCGGGCGCGAAATTCGGCGCGAGGCTCGCCGCCCGGGAACTCGAAAGCTTCGACCTTCCCTTGCCAGTCCTGGTAGAGTACCGGGTCCGAGTCGCGGATCTCTTCCCCCGTGAGTCCTTCCCAGCGTCCGAAGTCGATCTCGCGGAAGTCGTCCTCAAGACGAACCGTCGCGCCGCCAGCGACGATCGACGCTCCCTCCCATGAACGACGCAGGGGACTGGCCACCACCAGATCGAAGACCTCGGTTCGCAGCGCCTTCGCCACACGGCGCAGCTGCCCGCGACCTTCGTCGGAGAGCGGGACGTCACTGCTGCCGTGGAAGCGAACGCTGGAGTTCCCGATGGTCTCACCGTGGCGGATCATCACGATTCGACGGAGCTTCGACATCCGACCTCCCGAACTCGGGGGTTCCTGGCAAAAGCCGAGTCCTTCGGCGGGCGGAGGATCGGCGACGCGGCGGTCGTCGTCAATGCGCGGTGGCTTCGAAACGTCTGGTAGACTCCCGCCGCCTTCCGCGCCCAGAGCGCGCGTCCGCAGGGCGGCTTGGGGGAATCGGTACGCCGCGCTTTCTGCTGGTATTCCTGCTTCTGGTCTGGATCGCCGGGGCCGTGGGCATCGGTTGGTTCCGGTGGGAGGGATCGCCGCCGGAGCTCGCTGGACCCGACCGGATCTGGATCGGCGCCGCTCCTCGGGTGATCCCCTTCGAGCTGGTGGATTCCGGCGCGGGGCCGCGGGAGGTCCGGGCGGTGCTGCGACACGCACGCGGAGAGGTGGAACTGTTGCGGACGCAATACCCGGGCAACTGGCTATCGGGCGGTTCGGGGGGGGAATCGGCTCGTTTCGACCTGGTCGTCGACCCGTCGCGGCTCGACCTGAAGAGCGGAGACGCCTTTCTGCGTATCGTCGCAACCGACTGGTCCTGGCGACGCAACCGGACGACCCGCGAAATCCCCGTCGTCATCGACCTGGAGCCGCCTCGAATTCGCGTGACCAGTGGCTATACCAATGTTCGCCGCGGCGGTACGGGAGCCGTCGGCTACCGGGTCTCCGAAGCCACGGTTCGGGACGGCGTTCGCGTGGGGCACCTCCGCTTCCGCG
>JACZXC010000254.1 GCA_022571825.1 Myxococcales bacterium
TTCGACGACTTCCGCGCGATTCGCGAACCAGGACGCCCTCGAGGCCCGGATCGCGGAGTCCACGAAGTCCCGCGATGCCTTCGAGCTGATGGCGGCTCTTCAGGAGGAGGGCATCGAGGCCGGGGTGGTGCAGCGGGCCGATGACGTGAACCGCGATCTCCAGCTCGAGCACCGAGGTCATTTCCAGACGCTGCGTCATGTTCACCTGGGCGAGCTGCGTTTCGAGCACTCCGGCATCCGGTTCACGGAGCATCCGCGCAGAATTCGCACGCCCGGACCCAACCTGGGTGAACACACCCAGGAGATCCTGCGCGAAGAGCTCGGGCTCAAAGAACCCGAAATCGCAGAGCTCGTCGAGAGCGGAGTCCTGGTCTGACCGGTCGCAGCGACAGCGTGCGCCTTCTTCAGTGTCGCGCTGGCGAGCGGCTCCCACGCTATGGATACGCACCCTGATGAGGCATCGATGGCGACGGGTACTGGCGCTGGCGGTGGCATGCCCGGTACTCCCGGGAGTTCTGGGTGCGGGTTCCGGCAATCGTCCCTACGCGGTGACCGAGGTGCGGGAAGCCTGCGCGGAGTTCAACCCCGAACGGAATCTCTACTTCGGCGACCTTCACGTCCACACCGCCTTCTCCCAAGACGCCAGCACCCAGGGAACCCGCAATCGACCTCGGGACGCCTATCGCTTCGCGCGGGGTGAAGAGATCGGAATCCAGCCCTACCACGAAGATGGACGCGCAGGGCGAAGGCTCCGGATCGGCCGGCCCCTGGATTTTGTCGCCGTGACCGACCACGCGGAGATGCTGGGCGAAGTGGAGATCTGCCAGACGCCGGGCCTGTCCGGCCACGACTCCTGGGTCTGTCGCATGTACCGCCGCTTTCCGCGGGTCGCCTTCTTCGTGATGAATACGAAGACGTCGATGGCCCACGGTTCCCGTTTCGGCTTCTGCGGCCCCGACGGCCGGCTCTGTCTGCAGGCGGCCCGGACACCGTGGCGCGCGGTGCAGGCGGCCGCCGAGGGTGCTTACGACCGCAGCGCATCCTGCGCGTTCACGAGCTTCGTGGGCTACGAGTGGACCGCGTCGGAGGCCACCAACAATCTTCACCGCAACGTGATCTTCCGCAACGAACGGGTTCCGGAGCTTCCCACCAGCGTGTACGAGGCTCCCACCGTCGAGGATCTGTGGCAGGCGATCCAGACCCAGTGCCTGGATCGGGACGACGGGTGCGACGCCCTGGTGATTCCCCACAACTCGAACCTGAGCAACGGACTCATGTTTCGTCCCGAACGCTCGGACGGGAGCCCGATGACGGCGGAGGACGCCCGCACCCGGGCGTCGTTCGAGGGCCTGGTCGAGATCATGCAGCACAAGGGGGATTCCGAGTGTCGTCTGGGTGCGGGAACGACCGACGAGCTCTGCGGATTCGAGAAACTCAGCTTCGCGAACTTCATGCAGAAGTTCGTCCCGTTTCTGGGTGACGAGCCGGATCCCAGGAGCTTCACCCGCAGGGCCCTTCTCGAGGGTCTCCTCCTGCGGGAAAAGCTCGGGGTGAACCCATTCCCCCTGGGCCTGATCGGAAGTTCCGATACGCACCTGGGAACACCCGGGGCTGTCGAGGAGTACCAGTACCCGGGCCACGGCGGAGCGGGGGCGCCGGCGCCGGCAGAGGTTCCGAAGGGACTTCCCGACGACCTCGAGTTCAATCCCGGCGGCCTCGCGGCCATCTGGGCCGAAGAGAATGCGCGCGACGCCCTGTTTTCCGCGCTGCGGCGGCGCGAGGTGTACGCAACCAGTGGACCGCGCATCGCGGTGCGCTTCTTCGGCGGCTGGGATCTTCCGCCGGACCTGTGCGAGCGAAAGCAGTGGGTCGAAACCGGCTACGAACGGGGGGTTCCGATGGGCGGCGAGCTGGTTGCCGCCGACCCCGAAGCGGTTCCGGTGTTTGCCACGTCCGCTCTGATGGATCCCGGCATCCCGGAACACCCCGGGACCCCCCTGCAGCGGATCCAGATCATCAAGGGCTGGGTCGAGGGCGGCGAGGCGCGTGAGGCCGTCTACGACGTCGCCGGTGATTCCGAGAACGGCGCCGGCGTGGACATCTCGACCTGTACGCCGCACGGTCCGGGCGCCGCGACCCTGTGCAGCGTCTGGAGCGATCCCGATTTCGATCCCGAGCAGCTGGCGTTCTACTACGCGCGGGTGATCGAGAATCCCAGCTGTCGTTGGAGCGCCTACGTCTGCAACGCTCACGGCGTGGACTGCGACCGGCCCGACTCGGTTCCCCGGGAGCTCGCGCTCTGCTGCGATCCGAGTCACCGCTGGACGATCCAGGAGCGCGCCTGGACTTCGCCCATCTGGGTAGGACCGGTAGAACCGGTAGGACCGGTAGGACTGGTAGGACCGGTAGGACCGGTGGGTTCCGAAGGGACCGCGGCAACCGAGACGACGCGGGCGGCCAACTGATGGCCGGATGCTGGGGGCGGCCGGAGATCCATTTCGTGGCGATCGGCGCACTGCTCTTCGCCCTCGACTCCGGGCTCGAGCGGGCGCGGGGACCGGATCGCACCCCGGCGACGGGCGCGCGGCTGCGAACCGAACCCATCGCGATCTCGTCGCAACAGATCGCAGCGCTGCGACGGGACTGGCTGGCTCGCTCCGGGCGCTTTCCCACCGCGGGTGAACTCGAGGCCCTGATCGAGGTCCGGATCGACGAGGAAGTCCTTCTGCGCGAGGCGCGTGAACAGGGCCTGCATCGAACCGATTTCCTGGTGGGGCGTCGGCTGGTGCGAAACCTGCGCTTCATCGGCGACGACCCGACGCGTTCGGATGCCGACCTGTGGTCGGAGGCTCTCGCCCTGGGAATGGATCGCACCGACCTCGTCGTCCGACGCCGCCTGATCCAGCGCATGCAACTCGACGTCTGGGGGGCACTCCCCGAGCCCACCCAGGCCGCGCTCGAGGCGTTTCGCGCGGCCCATGTCGATCGATTCACCGAGCCGGCGGGGATCCGACTCTCCCACGTCTATCTGAGCCGAGACCGCCGCGGCGAGGAGGTGGCGTTCGATGCCCGGCGCCTGCTGACGCGTCTGCGGAAGGAATCGATCGATCCCGCCCAGGCCCGGAGTCTCGGCGATGCCTTTCTCTTCCAGCACGACCTCCCGGTTCGTTCGCCGGAGGAGCTCGGTCGTCTGTTTGGCCTCCCGTTCGCGCGAGCAGTCACACGCGTCCAGACCGAGCGCTGGGCCGGTCCCATCGCCTCGCGCTATGGGCAACATCTCGTCTGGGTTCACGAGCGGTCGCCGGAACGGGCGGCGGAGCTGGCGTCGGTGCGAGGCCAGGTTCGCGAGGCGCTCCTCACCGAGAGAGCCGACGCCCAGCTCGCGGAGCGCCTCCGCTGGTGGCGCGCGCAGTATTCGATCCGGGTGGAGGACTTCGCGTCGTGAGCTCGCGCGCCACCTGCCTGGCCTTCGTCGTCGGTTGGCTCCCGACCCTGTTGGGGGCGGAGCCGGTCGCGGCGCACCGGCTGGCGCCGGTTCTCTGGGAGCTGCGCGAGAGCTTCGGAGGTCGGGTCGAAATCCGCTGGAAGGCGGCGCTCGTCCAGCCCGCGGGCTCGGCGCTTCGACCGATGCTTCCGGCGGCATGCGAATCCGTGGACTCTCCCGTCGCCACCCTGGATTCGTCGAGTGCAACCCTGCGCTGGTCCGTAGCCTGCGGGCACCGCGGACTGGTCGGCCAGACCCTCCGGGTCGAGGGATTGCCCGGGAGCGGGACCGACGTCGTCCTCCGAATCGAGCTGGCCGACGGCCGCCAGCTCCAGGCCGTACTCAGCGGAAGCCGCGGAAGCTTCCGCGTTCCGGAACGAGACGGGCGTCTTGCGATGCTCGCGGACTACGCCGCTCTCGGCGTCGGGCATATTCTGAGCGGGCTCGATCACCTGCTATTCGTGCTCGGGTTGCTGCTGCTGGTCCGCAGGCGCCGACGGCTGATGGCCACAATCACGGCCTTCACCGTCGGACACAGCCTCACGCTCTCGCTGGCCGTCCTGGGCGTCGTCGCGTTCTCCGCACCCCTGGTGGAAGTCTTGATCGCCGGGAGCCTGCTGGTGCTCGCCAGTCAGCTCGCGCAGCCGGCGTCTGCGCCATCCAGGGGCCGGACTCCCTGGGTCCTGGCCCTCGGATTCGGCCTGCTCCACGGCTTCGGGTTCGCCGGTGCGCTCGCCGAGGCCGGTCTACCGGCCGGTGAGATTCCCCTCGCGCTCCTCGCCTTCAACACCGGAATCGAGGCGGGTCAGATCGGTTTCGTGGCAGCGGTCCTGGTTCTGGGTCCGATGCTTCGCCCGATCTGGGCGCGGGCTCCCGCCTGGTGCGCCCGGGTCCCCGCCTACGCGATCGGGTCACTGGCCGCCTTCTGGTGCTTCGAGCGGGCGGGTCCGCTTCTCGGGGGCTGATCCCCGGATTTAGCCCGGATTCGAAATTGGAATGGCGCTTCCCTCGCCGCATCCGGCGCCTTCCCCGCCGCACGTAATGCCAGATCGGGGCTAGGAGGCCGAGACCTTCTACTTCCGCGGCCTTCGGCCTTGGAGGCCTCCTAGCAGCGAGGCGGAGCCGAGCGAAGTCCGGCGAACTAGCCGCCCGGTCGCTCGAACCAGCTGGGGGCGCCCTGGGTCCACGCGGGTCCGGATCCCCAGTTCAGGCGGGTTCGCTTTTGCTTGTGGTCGGGGTCGTGTCTCTCGCACGCCTCCGCGTACTGCTTCAGAGCGGCCCGCGACGCCGGTACGGCCCAGTAATCTTCTTCGGTCTTCCAGAGACCGTCACCGGCGTAGTCGAGGATCGTGATGCCAGGGAAGTCGATGGTGCCGGTGCCCGAGGGGTGATCCCGGCGATTCTGCATGTAGACGATGGCCCGGCCCTGCTCCTCGTCGATGGTGTGCCACTCGTAGGCGGTGTAGAGCTCGCAGTATTCCTCCATGATCGGGAGGATCCAGGTTCGGACTTCTTCACGCCCCTTCATGGTTCCGAGCACGTGCTCGATGTATCGCACGTCCTCGGTGAAA
>JACZXC010000255.1 GCA_022571825.1 Myxococcales bacterium
TGAGGGGCCAGCAGGTTAACAACGTTCGTCAGGCCCAAAATTCTCTCAGTGAGGCTCCCGAGTTTCGATGTGATCGTCGCGATTTTCGTGATTACCTTAAATGGTCCCAAGAGGGCGTTCAGGCCGGCTTTCGTGTATTCCTTGAGTATGACTTTGATGAATTCCTTGGTCGTTTCCGTCCAGAGCACTTCGTAGAACCGGCCGTCCAGCGTTCCTTGCGCCTCTTCGCGAATCAGTGTAGCCAACACGCCGCCTTCCACATCGAAAAAGACCCCTGCAAGATCCGCGTCTGCAAACGCATCGAAGACGTCCGCTAACGCGTCTAAGGTCTCAAGAGTGGCCAAAGCTATGTTCACCTTTATCATCAATAGGTGTTCGGCGCGTCCGCGCGGCAGACTGTCCAAAAGGTCGTTTTGGGGCGGAAAATACGCCCCGCTGAAACTCCGGATCATGTAAAGGCCGGAACGGTCGGCGGGGATACGGGAAACGGGAGGGCTGTCGAGGTCTCTGAGTATCTTCGCGAAAAGGATGTCACGCACATTGCTGACTATATTGAGGTTCTTGTTAATTGGCGTGGCGCCCAACCTGCCCGGCTTCCTGGCCTCGGAGTTTAGCCGCGTCTCCAGCCGCCTGGCGCAGGAGATCGCGGAGAAGGCGGGCATCTCGCCCAAGACCCGGCCCTCCAACCTCAGCCGCTCCCAGGCAGAGACACTGCACAAGACGATCGCGGCGACCAAAATCATGTCGCCCCCGACCGACTGCATTGCGCCCATCGGGGAGGACCTGCTGGAAAAGGCTCTTCGGGCGATCCACCCCGCCGACTTCGCCACCGCCGTGACACGACGACCCGCGGTGTACCGCGGCAATCCCTTTTTGGTGGAGGTGGCGCTGGCCTACGGGGGCGAGCTCTCGGGCGAGGATCCGGCCACGGTCTACCGCTACGCCAACCGCGTCCCGCTCCAGTACCAGCAGGGCGCTTGCGCCATCACCAAAGCGGTGTCCAGCACCGACTGGAAGAAATACCAGCTCCAGCAACCGCGGGGTGCGCCCCCGATCGGGCCCATGCTGCTGATGGTTCACATGGCGAGCGTCTGGGTCCCCTTCACGTCCGAGAGCAAGGAGTCGATCGCCCACTACCCCGAAATCCTCAAGGAGATCCGGCTGGCACTGCAAGAATGCGGGCGCAAGGTCGCGACCCACATCCGAAAGCAAAAGCGAGAAGCCGATGAGTCGAAGAAGCGCGCCTACATCGAGAAGTACATTCCGCAGGTCGCCGTGGGCCTCCAACAGATCCTGGGATTGAGCGACGTGGCCCGCGACAAGGTGGTGACGTCCCTGACCGACGTCCTCGAGCGCAGCCGGAGCATGTAAGGGTGGCAGCGAAGAAGAAGGGCAAGCAAGCCAACGGGAAACGCACCCGGCCCGCGGCGGCAGACATGATCGCCCGCAACCAGAAGCTGGACGAGTTGACGATCCGGCTGATCCACGAAACCGCCACGGACGTTCACAGCGCCATCCTCAAGCACAAGAAACCCGACCTCGCGTTCCCCATCCGTTCCCTGAAGAACGTCTTGTATTCCCCCAAGAAGGGATACTTCGAGATCGGCCGCCAGAAGAAGATCCGGACGCTCACGGTCAACACGGTCAAGACCTTCGCCCAGACCCTCCGGATGATGGGGCTCTCGAAGGAACTGATCGAGACCAACGACTTCGCCACCAAACGCGATGCCTATTACCAGAGCAAGAACTGGGAGGAGGCCAAATTCGACGAGCAGAGTGAGTCGGACACGGTGATGGACGACATCGAGGCGCTCTTTTCGATGCGCGGTGCCTCGCGAGAGCAGCTTCGCTTCGTCCCCGACGAACACGGTGGCGCGGTCGCGGGACAGCTGGTGGTACTGGACCCGGACCGCGAGACCGGCGAAATCGAGCGCATCGACTGCACGCGTTTCGGGTCGGGCGCCTACTCGATTCCCTCCACCGTCGAACACCTCTCCTTCGAAACCGATGCGCGGTTCATCCTGGCCATCGAGACGGGTGGCGTGTTCCAGCGGCTCCAGAGCCACAAGTTCTGGCGGACGTCCAACTGCATCCTGGTCTCGATGGCGGGTGTCCCCACCCGGGCGACCCGCCGGTTCATCCGCAAGCTATCCGACGAGTGCAAGATTCCCGTCTACGCCTTCGTGGACTGCGATCCCTATGGAATCTCGAACATCTACCGCACCCTCAAGGTGGGCTCGGGAAACGCGGCTCACCTGTCCCAGTTCTTCTGCGTCCCCCAGGCTCGCTATCTGGGCGTCACGCCCCAGGACATCATCGACTACCGCCTCCCTACCCACCCCCTCCTCGACGTGGACATCAAGCGCGCCAAGGACGCCCTCAAGAACGACCCCTTCTTCCGAACCCACAAGCCCTGGCAGAAGGCCCTCCAACAGTTGCTCAAGATGAAGGTGCGCGCCGAGCAGCAGGCGCTGGCAAAGTGGGGACTCAACTACGTCATCGAGGAATACCTTCCTCAGAAACTCGCGAATACGGCGAGCTTCCTCCCCTAGACCTATTCTCTGGGTCCGGTCGACTGCGGAGAGGCCATGGCATGAAGGGACTGGTGTTGGCTGGCGGATCGGGGACCCGGCTGCATCCGATCACCAAGGGCGTGAGCAAGCAGCTCCTGCCGATCTACGACAAGCCCATGGTGTACTACCCGCTGGCAACCCTGATGCACGCCGGGGTCCGCGAGGTCCTGCTGATCTCCACCCCCGAGGACCTGCCGGCCTACCAGCGCCTGCTTCAGGACGGCCGACAGCTCGGCCTCGAGATCGAGTACGCCGAGCAGCCCCGACCGGGCGGGTTGGCCGAGGCCTTCATCATCGGGCGCGCGTTCGTGGGGGGGGACCGGGTGGCGCTGGCACTCGGCGACAACATCTTCTATGGCCACGGGCTTCCGGAAGTACTGCAGGCAGCCGCGGCGAGGAAAACGGGAGCGACCGTGTTCGGATACTGGGTGCGCGACCCGGGCCGCTACGGGGTGATTGAGTTCGCGGAGGATCGGCGTGTCGTGGGGATCGATGAGAAGCCGGCCTCGCCGCGTTCGAACTACGCCGTCACCGGGATCTACTTCTACGACAACCGCGTCCTCGACATCGCCGCGGACCTTCGGCCGTCGGCTCGGGGCGAGCTCGAGATCACCGATGTGAATCTCGCGTATCTGGCGATGGACGACCTGCACGTCGAGCTGCTGGGACGCGGAGTCGCCTGGCTCGATACCGGCACCCACGAGTCCCTGCTGCAGGCATCCAGTTTCGTCGAAACCATCCAGGAGCGGCAGGGTCTGAAGATCGCGTGCCTGGAGGAGATCGCCTACCGCAACGGCGCGATTACGCGGGAGGACCTGCTTCGGACCGGGAAGGAGATGGGCAAGTCGAGCTATGGCGAGTACCTGTTGGGAATCGCCGAAGAAGACGCCTGACCCGTGCATTTTCGCGAGACCGAGATTCCGGGTGTGATCCTGGTCGAACCCGACGTCCACGGTGACGAGCGCGGCTTCTTTCTGGAATCGTATCACGAGCCCCGGTACCGCGACGGCGGTATCCGGGAGCGCTTCGTCCAGGACAACCACTCCCGTTCCACGCGGGGAACACTGCGCGGTCTCCACGGTCAGTTTCCGCACACTCAGGGAAAGCTCGTGCGCGCCATCGAAGGCGAGATCTACGACGTGGCCGTGGACGCGCGTCGACACTCGCCGAGCTACGGAAAATTCGTGGCCGTGGCCCTGTCCGCGGACAACCACATGCAGCTCTACATCCCACCGGGATTCGTCCACGGGTTCTGTGTGACCAGCGACGTCGCTCAGGTCGAGTACAAGTGCACCGAGATCTATCACCGCGAGGACGAGTTCAGCGTCGCCTGGGACGACCCGGATCTCGGGATTCCCTGGCCCGTCTCGAATCCTGTGCTCTCGGGCAAGGACCGAAACGCGCCGCCCCTGAGCCAGGTCCTGGACCGCCTGGTCGAGTTTCGGCCCTGAGGCGCTAGAAGTCCTCTTCGGCGTCCAGTTCGTCCCCGTCGTCCTGGACCTGGGCCAGCTTGCAGGGAGCGCCGCAGTACATGCAGTAGATCTCGTCGCCCGCGCACTCGTCGCCGTTGAGGGGAATGTCGGCGCTGCAGATCGGGCAACTGACGTCCTGGCGTTTCACGCCTTCTCGATCGGAGTGCTTCCCGGCGGCCTTGAGCCCGACAGCTACGGAGTGCGCTTCCCGCCGGGCTCCCAGGCCTCGAACGCGACGGTCTCGGCCCAGCCCGGCGTCATCCAGAGTCCTCCGTCGGCATCGGCCAGCAGGCCCTCACACCCCGGCTGGGCCGCGACCAGGGCAACGCCCCCCTCTTCGCCGAGAATCAACAGCGCCTTGCTCAGCGCCTCGGCGAGGGCCGCGCTCGGGGCGACCACGAGGGCCTGGCGGCGGCGGGTGAGCGGCCACCCGGTGCGCGGGTCGAGGACGTGTCCGTAGCGGCGCCCGCCGATCTCGACCCATTGGCCCAGGCTTCCGGAGACCGATAGGGCGAGGTCGCGAAGCCGAATCACACCCAGGAAGTCGTCCGAGGGACCCCGGACCAGCAGCCGCCAGCCGGACCCATCGGGCGGTGCGCCGACCGCCCAGGTGCTGCTCTGACCGAAATTGAGCAAGGCGGCGCCGATGCCGCGCGCGCGCAGCAGCGGCAGCATGCGGTCGAGGGCGTACCCCTTGGCGATCCCCCCCAGGTCGATCGACACCCCGGTGCGCGTGAGCTCCACGCCGTCGTCGTCGCCGATGCGAAGGTGGCGCGATCCCACCCGCCGGCGGGCCGCCTCGAGGTCCGCCGCCGCGGGCGGGGCGTCACGAGCCGCCGCTTCGGTCCAGAGTGCGACCAGCGGCCCGATCGTGACGTCGAAGCTTCCCCGGGTCAGGCGCGAGTACGCGGTGGCCAGGCGCAGGATCTCCGCGAGCTCCGGATCCACCGCCAACCGCCCCCGCCCGGCGTTGCGATTGAGCCGGCTCAGAGCGCTGTCGGAATCG
>JACZXC010000256.1 GCA_022571825.1 Myxococcales bacterium
GGGGTGCGGCCAGGCGCGCTCGACCGCGCCGAGCCGCGCGTGCGTATGGCCGCGATCCGAGCGCTCGGGCGCATCGGCACCTCCGAAGCCAGGAATGCCCTCGAGGCGGCGGCGGGGAGCCACGACGACCCGGCAACCCGGCGCCGCGCTGCGGCGGAGGTCCGCAGGCTCGAGCGTTGAGCCGGGGAACCGATCCAAAAGCTCGCCGCCGCGAAGCCTAAGAACATGCCCATGGCACCCCTTGCGTGCCCTCCACCCGGTCGGCTTGTCGTCACCGGGCGGACTAGAGTGAGAACAGGACTTGGCTCATCCCGATCGACGGGCGATCCGGAGCGAGCTGGCTTTCTAGGAGAAACGAAATGCGAACCTCTTGCCTCTTCCTGTCCGGTCTCTTGGTCTGCGCTCTCTGCGAACCGGGGTACGCAGTCAGCTTCACCATCGGGCTTCCGCCGGGAGCCGCGTTCGCCGACCTGGCTGCCCTGAACGCAAACTACGGCCTACCCGATCCGAGCGCCCTGACGGTCGAGGACTTCGACGACGGAATCCTGGTTTCGGGCCTGACGATCACCAGCAACGGCGGAAGCAGCTTCGTCTTTCCGTCGGTGGGAAGCAGCGCCTGGCATCTCGACCCATCCACCTACGCGACGTGGATCATGATCAGCCCGAGCAATACCTTGACGATCGACCTCTCCGGACCCGGAGCGAGCCTCTTCGCGATCGGCATCTCCGATGTCGCGATCGAGCCGGGACGCACGGTGTCGATCAACGGTGGGGCCGCCAGCTTCGTATACGGAGCCGACCCCAATTTCCAGCAGGGCGGCGGCTCGGCGCGGAACGGCTATCTGATCATCCAGACGACGGTCGCCGGCGAGACCATCAATAGCGTGGAGTTCTCGGGAGGGAGCACCGAGAGCATCGACTTCGACGCTCTCCAGTTCCAACCCATCCCCGAGCCTTCGAGCCTCAGTCTCTTCGCCCTGGGACTGGGAGGGGTGACCATCGTCCGACGGTGGCGCCGCCCCCGCCTGATTCAGGGCCGCCTTCACCCGCGCGAGAAGCCGCGCAACAGGAGCTAGCCCGATCCAAGCACCGGGTACACGAGTCCACTCAGGGCCTCATCGCGTAGGCTCCGTCCAGCGTCTCGACGTGCCGGCTCCACACGCGCTCGTAACGGGGCGCGTCGTGCAGGGGCTTGCGCATCATCTCTCGGCAGCTGGCGATCTGCTCGTCGTTGCTGCTCGGCTGGCCCAATAGCTGGAGGGCGGATTCCGAGGCGTCGCGAACCATGAACTCGAAGATCTGATCGAGCAGGTCCTCGTCGATGTCATACAGCCGGGCATTCTCGAGGATGAGCTGGGCGTACACCACGAGGGCGAAGATCTCGCCGCTCGCCAGCAGGAAGTCGACGTCCTTCATCTGGTCGGGACCGGGGGGCGCCGCCGCGAGCATCTCGCGGAATGCCTCGGCTTGCGCGGCGAAGACGTGCACGTTTGGAAGATCGATGCCGTCGAACGCACGCCGGTAGTCGTGGAACCGGATTTGACCAAGGCCCCGGGCGCTGCCCTGGTTGAAGAGGAAGTCGTCGTTTCGGTCGTGGTCCTGTCTTCCTATCTCCGGGTAGTCGGCCGGTTCAAAGAAGAAGTTGGGCATGAACTTCGCGATCAATGCGACGTTCACGTGCACCGTTCCCTCGAGCTTCGGGAGTGCCCGAATGTCGATGGCCGCCTGGCCGAAGTACATGTCCTTCTCGAAGCCCTTGGCCGCAATCGCGTCCCAGAGCAGGTTGATCACGGCCTCACCCTGGGTCGTGACCTTCATCTTGACCATCGGGTTGTAGAGCAGGTAGCGACGGTCGTCGGACCCGGCGGTGCGCATGTAGTCGGCGGCGCGCAGGGCGAAGAGCTTCATCGCGACGAGCCGCGCGTGGGCCTCGACGAGCATGCGGCGAACGTGGGACATGTCGGTCACGCGCGTACCGTAGAGCGTACGATTGTGCGCGTGGGTGATCGCCTCGTAGAGGGCGTGGGTGCAGATGCCGATCGAAGCCCATCCGAGGTTGACCTTGCCGATGTTCACCGTGTTGAGTGCCGCGTTCCACGCCGGGCGACCGCGGTGCATGAGATCCTCCTCGCGCACCGGGTAGTCGCGTAGCTCGAACTCGGACACGTAGTTCTGGCTCGCCACCACGTTCTTTACCAGGTGGTAGTTGGGGTGGCGCGGGTCGGCGGCAAAGAAGACGTACTCATCGCTTTCCTCGAAGCGGCCGAAGATCGAGACGATGGCGGCTTCGTTGCCGTTGCCGATGTAGTACTTGCGCCCATTGGCACGCCAGCCCTCGCCGTCGCGCGTCAGCACCATGTCGGTGGAGTAGAGGTCGGCGCCGTGTGTCTTCTCCGAGAGCCCGAAGGCAAAGATCCCGCCGCCTTCGAGGGCCTGTGCGGCCCGCTTCCGGAGCGCCTCGTTGTCGCTCATCCAGATCGGGCCGAGGCCCAGCACCGAGACCTGCCAGGTGTACCAGTACTGGAGCCCGTAGAAGCCCAGGATCTCGGCGAACTCGCAGATGCGCCAGGTATCCCAACGCGCGTCCGGGGCACCCTCACCGGCGGGCGTGCAGATGGAGGCGAAGATCCGCTCCTTCCCCACGAACTCGAGGAAGTCCGCGTACCAGAGACGGGCGTAGTAGTCCTCGAGGAGTTTCTTCTTCCCCTTGCCTTCGAAGAACGCGATGGTCTTGCGCATGATCTCGGACGAGCGTAAGTCGGGGTAGGAGCGGTTGGGATGCTTCGGATCGAGCAGGATCATGTCGGCTCCTCCGGGCGCTCGTCGAGGCTCGCGATGGAACGATCATACACACCTTCCCGGGCACCGGCGCGAGCTGCGGCGTTGCGACTCACCGCGTCCGCGCCCCGCGGACGACCATGCGCTGATTGTGCGGACGGCACGACCGCTACCCGTGCCGCCGAAGTTCGACCGAGTCCCAGAGTTGATGCTAGATGCGACCTGACCTCAAGTGGCAGCTACTGTTGACCCACTGGAGATTCGCCTTCCATCTCATCCGCTTCGGGCGCATCCTGAGCGGAGAGGCGCGGGGTAGGCCCGAGCGCCGCCGTCGAATTTCAGCCCCCTGACCCGAACTCGGACCCGGAGGAAGCGTGTCGAACCCCCGCCCCGTTCAGCCCCGGACTCCCCCGCGCGAGGCGTTTGCCGTCCACCGGGCGGCGGTGGCCGACGGCCTCGACCTGGCCTATCTGCGCGAGGGGGTCGGTGGCTATCCGCTGTTGCTCGTCCACGGATACCCGGAGACCAAGCGCATCTGGTGGCGGAACGTGAAGCCCCTGGCGGACGCCGGCTACGAAGTCATCGTCCCCGACCTGCGGGGCTACGGCGATTCTGATCTCTCCGAGAAGGACGAGTACGACATTGTCCTCTATGCCCGCGACCTCTACGCGCTCGTACACGACGTGCTCGGTCACGAGCGTTGCGGACTCCTGGCCGGCGACGTCGGTGGCGTCGTGATCTGCGACCTGGCGAACCGCTACCCGGGCTTCGTCGATCGGATGATCTTCTTCAACTCGATCGCCCCAATCATCCCGGAAGCGACCGACTGGTACGCCGCGCACGGGCTGACGATGAACCCGCTCGAAGACGGTCCTACAGGCGACTATCGCATCCGCCAGGGCCGCGACTGGCAGGAGCTGGTCGAAGATCTCGATACGCCGGCCCGAAGGCGACGCTACGTGCGCGACTTCTACGAACATCGGTTGCTGGCGTCCCAGGGATCCTTCGACGAGGCAGGCTTCGACTTCATGGTCGAGCCCTTCGAGGACGCGCGTCGGCTCGCCGCGGGCTGGGCACCCTACCAGCTCCAGTACGGCCGACCGATGAGCGAGCCTCCCCTGCTCATGCAGCCGGTCGAGGTACCGACGCTGATCCTGTACGGACCGGACGATCAGGTCGTTCCGAAGGACTTTCCCAAGCGCTGCGAAATCGCGTTCCCCAATCGGATCGGCCCGCTCGTGATCCCCGAGTGCGGCCACTTCCTCCAGTGGGAGCGCGCCGACGTGTTCAACGAGGTGGCGAAATTCTTCTTCGCCGACCTGCTCCAGGGAGAAGGCTGATGGCTGCGAGGGACCCGCTCACTGCCGCGCGAGAGCTGCGAGAGCTGATCGAATCCGAGGCGGAGCTCGTCGAGCAGAAATCCACCATGACCCCGCCGGTCGTAGATGCGCTGGTCGATTCCGGGCTCTTTCGTCTGCTCGTGCCCAGAGCGCTGGGAGGCATGGAGGCCGACCCCGCTACGATCGTCGACGTGCACGAAGAGCTCTCCTTCGCCGACGGCTCTGTCGGCTGGTCGTTCGCACAGAATACCACCGTCATGGCCTACGCGGCCTACCTGGAGCCGAAGTACGCCGGGCCGCTCTCCCGAGCACGCGCCGGTGCCGGGATGTTCGCTCCGCTGGGTATCGCACGCCGAGAGAGCGGGGGGTTCCGTATCTCCGGCAGCTATCCCTTCGGCAGCGGATGCGCCCACGCCGAGTTCATGGGCGGGTCGGCGATGGTGATGCAGGAGGGCGAGATGGCGGCCCTCGACAACGGCCTCCCGCAAATTCGCGCCTTCATTATCCCCGCGGATCGCGTGGTGATCAAGGAGAACTGGGACGTAATGGGCTTGCGCGGAACCGGGAGCTTCGATTTCGAGGTGCCCGAACAGCATGTCGACGCGGGCATGACGTTCTCGCTCTTCGAGAACCGGGCGATTACCGGCGGCGCCCTCTACGGACTCGGACCCGTGGCGCTCGGAACCATCAGCTCCACAGCCTGGGCGCTGGGTGTGGCCGAGCGAGCGCTTCATGAGATCGCGGAGATCGGCAAGCGGGGGCGCACCCGGCTGGGCTCGCTGCCGCTGCGAGAGCAGCCGACCTTCCAGCGAGACTTCGGCCTGCACGCGACTGCCGTGAACGCCGCCAGGCTGCTCGCCAAGGAGTCCTACGGTGGTGCCGTCGAGGCGATCGAGCGAGGCGAATCGAGTCAAGTCTGCGCG
>JACZXC010000257.1 GCA_022571825.1 Myxococcales bacterium
TGATCGCAGAGTCGCCCGGGGCCGCCGAGGCCTCCCTGGCCGATCCCGACCTCGACGTCGTGCTCCTGGATCTCTTTCTCGGCGGGACGAACGGATTCGAGCTGCTGGAGCGATTGAAGCGGGATCGGCCCGAAGTCGAGGTCATCGTGATGACGGGCCACGCGAGCATCGAGAGCGCGGTGCGGTGCATGCGGCGGGGCGCCTTCGACTATCTGGCCAAGCCCTTCGACGATGTCCATCGCGTGAACACGACTGTGGGTCGGGCTCTCGAGCGCCGCCGCCTGGTTCGACGCAACCGTCAGCTCGAGGACGAGCTCCGCGTGCGCTCGCCGAATCCGGGACTGGTGGGGAATTCCCCGAGCATGCGCGCTCTCGGTCGCACGATTCACAGCCTCCGGCACAACGAGAGCCATGTGCTGATTCAGGGCGAGAGCGGAACGGGTAAGGAGATCGTAGCCCGTAGCCTCCACACGACGAGCCCGCGCGCGCAAGGCGATTTCGTCCCGGTGGACTGCGGCGCGCTTCCCGAGACGATCATCGAAAGTGAACTCTTCGGGCACGAGAAGGGCGCGTTTACCGGCGCCGTGGGCGCACCGGGACTGTTCCGAATGGCCGATCGAGGAACCCTGTTCCTGGACGAGATCGGCGAAATCCAACCCAGTGTTCAGGCCAAGCTGCTGCGGGCACTACAGCAGAAGGAGGTGCGTCCGGTGGGCGCTTCGACCACCGTGGCGGTGGACATCCGAGTGATCTCGGCCACCCACCGGGACCTCTCGAGCATGGTCGGTGAGGGACGATTTCGCGCGGACCTCTTCTATCGCCTCAACGTGGTTCGCATCGAGATTCCGCCCCTGCGCGAGCACCGCGAGGACATCCCCCTATTGGTCCACCACTTTCTCCACAAACACGGGTCGAACACGACGGTCGATGGGATCGACGACGAAGCCCTCGAGCTTCTGGTCGATTGTGACTGGCCGGGGAACGTGCGAGAGCTGGAGAATGCCGTCGAGTCCGCCATGGCGCTGGCATCGGGTCCGCGGCTTCGAGCCAGCGATCTTCGGCTGGCACGGGCGGGACCGCGCCCACCGCCCTGGCCCGGGCTGGACGGTATTCCGCTGTCACTGGAGGCGTACGAGCGCGCGGCCGTCGAGCGCGCCATGAGCGAGGCCGGCGGTGACGCCGAAGCGGCGGCGAAACGCCTGGGGATCGGGCGCAGCACGTTGTATCGAAAGCTCGCCAAGTACAGCCTCGGTCGCGGGGGTGGTCCGGTGCGCATGATCCGGTAGAGTCGGGACTCCCCCCGCCGGGTGCGATGGCTTCGTGAGAAGTGCGGACGTTTCGCGAGAGTGCGTCCGCCGGATCGCGAAGGCCGCACCTCAGGTCGGAGGGGAGTTCCAGTGGAGCCGGCCGGGCCCGCGATTCACATCATCGTCGCTGAACCGGCTCAGCCGGCCCCGGTCGATCTCCTCGGGACCGTCGCGGCACTCGAAGGGCTGGGCTGCGAGGTGCGGGTCGCCGTGGTTGCCGACGCCGAAACCGTGCGGGCGGACTGTCGCGACGCCGAGGTCGATCTGATCGTGGTCGATCGGCGGCTCGGCCGGGACTGCGAATCTATCCTGGAGACCCACGGAGACAGCGGTCCACCCGTCGTCGTCGTCGATGCGGAGGGAAGCGCCGAGGCGGCGTTGGACGCCTTCCGCCGCGGTGCCGCGGACTGCGTGTCCGGCGGTGCCCAATATGCCGATGTCCTGCCGGTGGTGGTCATGGAGCAGATCCGCCGCTGGCGGGCCGTCCAGGAGCGCGGATCCGCCGCGCGGCTCATCCGCGAACTCGAGCGGGTCCATCAGAACATCATCCACAACATGAACAGCGCGCTCCTGGTGGTCGACATGGAGGGCCGAATCACAGCATGCAACCCACCGGCTGAGCAGATCCTGAGTCGGCCCGAATCGGAGCTGAGGGGAGCGCACGTATGGGGCTGGTTCAAACGGACCGGGGACGGCCAGGATCTGGTCGCAAAGACCCTGCGCGATGATGTTCGATTCAAGGGGGCCGAGAGCCTGATCACGCGAGCCGATGGAACCCTGGTTCCGATCGGGATCTCCTGTGCGCCGATTTTTGATGCCGCGGGGTCCAAGCACGGCGCCGTCGCGATCTTTCAGGACCTGAGCGAGATCACACAGCTTCGCAACCAGATGCTTCAGAACGAGAAAATGGCCTCGATCGGACAGCTCGCCGCCGGCGTGGCTCACGAAATCAACAATCCGATGGGCTTCATCCACGCCAACCTATTTCAGATGGCGGAATACCTCGCCGATCTCCGCCGCGTGTGGAGCGACGTGGAGGGGCTTCAGAAGTCGATCGCCCGGGGCGACGCCGAAGAGATCCGCCGGACCGCCGAGAAGCTGGCCGCCATGGCCGAAGACGTCGACGTCCCGTACCTGTTGACGGACCTCGCGACGGCGATTCGAGAATCCCAGGAGGGGTCCGAGCGGATCCGCCACATCGTTCAGGATCTGCGCGATTTCTCGCACCACGAGACCGGTCAACGGGTCGTGACGGATATCAATCAGTGCCTGGACTCCACCGCCAACATCGTCTGGCCCATGATGAAACACCTGGTCGTGCTGGAAAAGAAATACCGCGACGTCCCCAGGATTTCTTGCTTTCCGATGCAGCTGAAGCAGGTGTTTATGAACCTGCTGGTCAACGCCTTCCAGGCCATCGAGGAACGCCTGGGGGAAAGCGGGGGGACCGGGCGCATCGATCTGACGTCCGAGGCGCAGGACGACGGCGTCGTGGTCTCCGTTGGCGATACGGGTGTCGGTATCGATCCGAAACACCTGGACCGGATCTTCGATCCATTTTTTACGACCAAGAAGGTGGGCATCGGAACGGGTCTCGGGCTCTCCACGAGTTTCAATATCATCCGTCGCCACGGCGGGACGATCACCGTGGAGAGCCGGGTCGGGGAGGGCACCACGTTTCGCGTCTTCCTGCCCATCTCTGGGGACGACGACGTTGACGCGAACTGAGGAGAATCTGCCGCGCCTGCTGATTCTCGACGACGAGGCGGGGATCCTCTCCTCCCTGCGCCGTGCCCTGCGGCGCGAGGGCTACGAGATCCTGACCTTCGAGCGCGTCGAAGACGCGTTGCGGGAGATCGAGCTGCGGCCCGTCGACGCGATCCTAACCGACCACAAGATGCCCGGCATGAGCGGCATGCAGTTCTTGAAATCGGCGGCCGAGTTACGACCGAATGCGGCGCGCCTGCTGATCACGGGATGGCCCGAAGCCATTCCCCCGTCCGAGATCGCGGAGCTGGGCATCCGCGCTCTGATCACGAAGCCCTGGGACGACGCCAAGCTCAAGGCGACACTGCGAGCGGTTTTGAGTGAACCCTAGGACAACCGACTCAGATACTCGAGATCGGTCTTCTGGGTGTTCTTGGCGCCGACGGCGAGCACCCGGTAGCGGTGGACTCGACCGCGGGTGTAGTAGATTCGGCCCTTACCCGCGAAGCCGAGTTCGAAGATGGAGAGCTGGGGCGGAAGCCCGCCCACCTTGCGCCGGACCGCGACGCTGT
Organism: Myxococcales bacterium; assembly: GCA_022571825.1. GTDB lineage: Bacteria > Myxococcota_A > UBA9160 > UBA9160 > SMWR01 > JACZXC01. The sequence continues at coordinate 3,587 of JACZXC010000257.1, forward strand.
CGGGTTCCTCGATCAGGCGCTTGATTCCATCCTCGGCCCGCAGCTTCATCGTCTCATCGCGCAGGGCCACCATGTCCTGAATCGCGCGGTCGTCGATTTCGAGCGTCTTGTAGAGCGTCCGCAGGCGTCGCGCGAGCTGCTCTGCGGCACGGCCCCGGCTTGAGGGTGCCGATCGGGCCGCACGCTTGAGCCGGTCTTCGAGGGAGTGAATCTCGGTTTCCTTCTGGCCAAGATCTTCGATCGCCTCTTCGAGAAGTTCTTCGAGGGCATCGCGCTCTTCGTCCAGGTTCGTCGCGCGGGACGCGGTCGCGCGCAGCTGTACCTCCCGCTCGGCGAGCTGGTTGAGCTTGTGCTGAAGATTCCCGCGTTCCTTCTGAAGCTGACAGATCTCCTCGGCTTGGGCCTGTTCGTTCGGTTCGACCTCATCGAGGCGAACTCGGACCCGCCGGAGCTCTTCCTGGATCGAGCTGGCACGAGCGGCCGAGGCGTCGCGAACTTCGATCGCCCCGGTGAGCCGCGCCTCCTCCTTTCGCGCGATGCTCCGGTTGTAGAGGAACAGGCCCTGGATCAGGATGGCGCCGTAGACGATGAAGATCGAAATGGACAGGACGGAGCCGATGGGTACCGACACGACCACTTCCGCGCTCGCCGGCAGCAATCGGTTCGCCTCCGATATCCACGAACTCGGATTGGGGTTCGGGGGCGGGGGGATCGTGCGCGACCCGACGTAGATGGGGGTCAGGCTGTCCGCGGCCAGAACGAAAGCATTGACGCGAACGCGACCGATCGTCACCCAGGCGGAGTCGCGCAGGACGGCGCTCACATGCGCCTGAATCTGCGGCACGATCGGCCCGCCGCTCGGACGGACCCGAAGCGCGCGTTGGACGGCGCCCTGGAAATGATTCGACAGCAGCGTTTCCGCGACTTTCACGCTGTAGACGCTGAGAACCAGGAAGGCGAAGATGGCGATATAGGTGATGCGGAAGGAAGCCAGGCGATCCAGGGTCGCCGCCCCCGTCTCCAACGCCGCGCGGGGCAGGGATCTGCCGGCTGGTGAAAGCGTCTCCGCCATGCCCGGGCGAGGATAGCAAGCCCGGATTTCCGAATTGTCGAGTCCGCTTGGCTGCGGAAAAGGGGAGAGGGAAGTCGGCTCGGGGCCGACTTCCACGCTCGCTGAACGCTGTCGCTGAGACCGCTGCGCGCCCTTCGGGCTTGCGGGCTTGCTACGCTGCGGCTCCCGTGCGCGTAGTGGACCTCGACCGAGATATGCGCGACGTGATTCCGACCGGGACCACCCGCGACAGCGAGTTCCTGTTTGATCGGATGACCGCGCGAACCCTGGGGCTGGCCCGCCCAGCCCCGGGAATGCAGATCCTCGATGTGGCCAGCGGCTTCGGCCAGGACGCCGCGGCCATGGCCGAACGGGGCGCGTGGGTGGTCGCCTCCGAGCCCT
>JACZXC010000011.1 GCA_022571825.1 Myxococcales bacterium
GAGATCAGCCACGCCCTCGACGGCGGCACCGGGGCCGAGGCGCTCGATCACATGCTCGCGCACCGCGAAGGCCGACGACTGCTGCGCGATCGGCCTTCCCTTCTCGACCCGCTGAACGACCGGGAAGCCCTCGAAGGCATGCCCGACGGGAGTCTCGGTCGCGCCTACCTCGAGCACATCGACCGCTACGGCCTCGACCCCGGAAAGCTCGTCGAGCTCGGCCGGAACGCTGGAGGCGACACCGAATCCGACGACCCCGACATCCGCTGGGCATCGCAGCGCGGCAGCCTCGCCCACGACTTGTGGCACGTGATCACGGGCTACGGCGCCGATCCCATCGGCGAAGCGACGCTGTTGCCGTTCAGCTGGGCGCAGACAGGCAGCCGCTCGAACCTCGTGCTCACCGTCGGCGCCTCGGCCCGAGTGCTTCGCCAGATCGGATTCTCGTGGCTGCCCTATGTGTGGAAGGCGTGGCGCCGCGGTCGGTCGGCGGTGTGCCTCGCCGCGCTGCCGTGGGAGAAGCTCCTGCCGCTCCCCCTCGAGGAAGTGCGCGCGATTGCCGGCGTCGAGCCGCCGGAAATCGCGCATCCGAGCGGAGTGCTGCGCGGCGACGCGTACTGACGACCGCGTAGATCCGTGGAATCCGCGGTATCGGGTCGTCGCGTGGTTCAGGGGACGCGCGTGACCCAGACCGCGGCACTCGCCACGTTGTCGCCGCCGCCGTGTCGACGATGGGCCTCGAGGGCTTGGTCGACGGTCGACCGCGCGACCTCGAGAGAGCGAGCCTCGGGATCCAGGTGCTGGGTCCGGTCGGCGATCTCCAGCAACGTCAGCGGTGGGGACTCGACTCCGATGCCGGCCTCGGTAAAGCCATCGCTGACGACGACGACGGCCCGGGTCCCCGCCAGGCGCTCGGTTCCCACGACGAAGCTCCCGCGCAGAGCATCCTCGGGCGTTCCCGGCGTGCCGAGGAAGATCGTCACTTCCCGGGAGCCCGGAGCCAGCTCGACAGCGTCGGTCTCACCGACGCGGAAGACACTGCTGTCGGCGGCGGCGGCGTAGGCGAGCAGGTCCTGGTCCGGACGCAGGAGCGCCAGGGCCAGGGTCGTTCGCGCGTCGGGTGAGCCGCCGCGCGCCACGTGCTCGACGATGGCGGCGTGAGCGTCGACGAGGGCTTCGACCGCGAGGGAGGGCCAGTCCGCGCTCAGCGCGTCCGCCGTTTTCGCGGTCCATTCCGGCGCTCGCCGCGAGAGCACCCGATCGACGACGACTTCGGCCGCGTCGCGGCCCCAGTGCCCGTCGGCCACGACCAGCAGGGTGCCCCCTTCAGCCTCCGCGAATCCCACCGAGTCCTCGTTCGGATCGGCGGAGCCCCGGATCTTCTTCGCGCCGCCGATCGACAGGACGATGGCGGCGGAGCCCTGGGCGAGGGCCGCGTGACCCCCCAGCAGGTTCTGCTCCCGTCCGTGCAGCCGGTGGGTGTACATCGCGGATTCCGCCCCCCAGGCGTTCGCGGCGCCAGTCATCGTGCGCACGTCTCGGACACGAATCCGGGAAACGTAGTATACCGACGCTCCTCAAGAGGAGACCGGAGGAGTCGATGGCTTCACCGACAACTCGCGCGCTGGGTCGAGTGGTTGGGACGTCCGACACTCGCGAGGAGCGCTTGCGGGAGGCCGGGTGACCGCGGCGGATCCCGACCGGATGGCCCGGAGGCTGCTGGCGATCGGAGCGGGACTCGGCATCGCGCTGGCAGCGGTCGGCATCGTGGGTTCCGGCGAACCGCCCGCCGCGGTGCCCGCGGGAGCCGTCGCCATCGTGAACGGGCAGCCAGTGTCCCGGGAGATCTTCGCGCGTCTGGTGGCGGCGGTGGCCGAGGAGCGCAAGAGCGTGACCCTCGACGCGCAGACCCGGAGCCGGTTGCTCGAGCGAATGCTGGACGAGGAGCTGCTGCTGCAGCGGGGAGTGGAGCTCGAGCTGCACCGTTTCGAGCCCACGGCTCGGCGCGCCATCGTGGCCGCGCTGATCGCGTCGGTGGCGGCCGATGCCGAGGCCGTCGAGCCCGACCCGGAACAGCTGCGCGACTTCTACGCGGAGAATCAGGAGCTGTTCACGCGTTCCGACCGGATCTCCCTTGATGCGGCCTTCGTGAGCACCGAGGTGCGCCCCGACGCGGAGGCCCATCGCATGGCCGAGGAGATCGCGCGTCGGCTCAGGATCGGGGATCTCTTCGACGAGGTTCACGCGGCCCTCGCCGACTCGCCGGTGGCGAGGCTTCCCAGCGGGCCCCTCTCGATCGAGACCGTGCGGCAGTACCTCGGGCCGACCGTGGCCCAGGTCGCCAGCCGCCTCGCGGTGGGAGAGGTCAGCGAGCCCACCCGCGCGAGCCCCGGCTACTTCGTCCTGCGCCTTCGGGAACGCGATTCAGGCGAGGTCGCAAAATTCGACCAGATCCTCGGGCGAGTTCGTGCCGAATACCTGCGGCGTCGGGGTGAGGAGGGTCTCCGGGACTATCTGGCCGGATTGCGCGAGGCGGCGGAGATCCAGATTCTGGATGCCGATCGGACTCCCGAGTGAAGCTTCGGCACCTCTGGATGGCGGCCGGAGTGTGTGGGCTCGCGGTCGCCGGGTCGGTGGAGGACTCCGGAGCCCACGGCCGATCGACCTCCAGCTCCGTGTGGCGGATCCAGCCCGGGCTGCATCCGGAAGCGCAGGTCCGGGTGCGTGTTCTGGTGAGCGACCTGCAACGCGCCGTGGTCGAGACCCAGGGGCTCACCGCGGACGAGATCCGGAACCGACCGGTCGCCTCCGCAGCGGTGAACGACTATCTCACCGAACACGTCGCCCTGTTCGGCGGCGGCTCACGCTGTGCAGTCCGCGGACCGGTGACCTCGGTGCCTTCGGTGGATCCTTCCCATCTGGCGCGTCGCTGGAGGGTCCGGTGCGCCGCAGCGGGCCCGCTGGTTCTGAACATCGACCCCTTCATCGAAGCGGTTCCGAGCCACTTTCACCTGGCCCGGGCGGTGATCGCGGACGGCGTCGTGATCGAGCGCATCTTCGCCCTCGACAAGTCGAGCTTCGTTCTCCCGAAGTGCGGGGAGGACGGCAGCACGGGCGGCGCGAGCTTTCGCGAGTACGTCGGCCTGGGCATCGAGCACATCGCCACCGGCGTGGACCACCTGCTGTTCTTGCTCGCGCTGCTCCTGATCGGGGTCTCGCTGCGGGAGGTGGCGACGATCGTGACCGGCTTCACGGTCGCCCACAGCGTGACCCTCACGCTGGGTGTGCTGGGGTGGGTCGAGCCTCGATCCGCGGCCATCGAGGCGCTGATCGGCTTCTCCATCGCCATCGTCGCGATCGAGAACTTCGCGCTGACCGTGGGATCGACCACCCGTCGCCGGATCCTCACCGGCACGGGAGCGGGGCTCGCTGGGGTCACCCTGGCTGCCGCCGCCGGCGCCGTCGCAGTGCCGGTTCTGGCCCTCGTGGGGTTGGGCCTGTTCGTGCTCTGCTACCTGGGTCTCGTGCAGCGGGTCGATCGGCCGGCACGGCTGCGTTGGTTCGTCGCCTTCGTGTTCGGGCTGATCCACGGCTTCGGATTCGCTGGCCTGCTGACCGAGATCGGATTTCCGCCGGGACACATGGCCCCCGCACTGCTGGGTTTCAACCTGGGAGTCGAAGTGGGCCAGCTGGTCCTGGTCGCGCTGGTCTGGCCTGTCCTACGCGTGTTGCAGCGGCTCGGCTCGGCCCGGTATCGCCGGCTGGTGCACCTGGGCTCCACCCCGATCCTGGCCGCGGGTGTCTACTGGTTCCTCAGCCGTTCTCTGGGCTAGGGGCGTCCCAGCCCGGACACCGCAGCGTCGGCCAGCGCCGCTTTCGATGTGGCGCGGATGACCTCCTCCGGCGGCTCGCGGATGTCCCAGATCAGGCCCACCGCGGCCAGGCCGCGCAGAACGTAGTAGGTGACGTCGATCTCCCACCAGAAGAAGCCCTGCCGGCACGAGTTGGAAAAGTGGTGATGGTTGTTGTGCCAGCCCTCTCCGAAGGTGAGCAGGCCCAGCAGGGCGTTATTTCGGCTGGTGTCGTCGGTGTCGTACCGGCGCGTTCCCCAGACGTGGCTCAGTGAATTGATGGAATAGGTGATGTGCCACAGCGCCACCGTCGAGATGGCAAAGCCCCAGAGGAGTCCGGAGAGGCCGCCCACCGCGAAGCAGAGCACCGCGAGGGCCGCGGGGGGGACGATGTGCCAGCGGTTCAGCCACAACAGCTCCGGGTACTGGGCGAAGTCGCGGATCTGGTTGATCGGGGTGGCGTCCCAGCGGGGGTCGAAGATCCAGCCCTGATGCGCGTAGTAGAAGCCGTCCTTGGGTGTGTGGACGTCCTTCCCCGGCTGGTCCGAGAAGCGATGATGATTGCGGTGGTTTCCGCTCCACCAGAGCGGCCCCTTCTGGACCGCCATGCTTCCCACCAAGGCCAGGGCGAACTGAAAGGCCCGGCTCGTCTTGTAGGCCCGGTGAGAGAAATAGCGGTGATAGCCACCGGTGATTCCGAGCAACCGCACCGAGAGCGTGACTGCCAGCAGTGTCAGGTCCCCGGTCGAAACTCCGACCCAGAGGGCCAGCAGGCAGGACGCGTGAATGCCCCAATAGATCGTGCGCGGAAGCCACCGATGGCTGGCCCACCAACCCTCGGTCCGGGGTCGGATCCCGGTCGTTTGCACGGCTCCGCCGGCGGTCATCTGCATCGAGAACTCCTTGGCGTTCTGCGTGGAGATGGGGACCCTAGTCTTGGTTTCGGCTCGATGCTTCGGATGGCGTGTCAAACTTGCGTAAAAGCTCCGGAGATCGGACACTGGGCGGCTCGCCGAAACGGGGTGCAAATGAAACCCGGTGCCTGGAATCTGACCGCCGAAGAGCGGCGTGCCTATGCGGAGGACGGATTCTTCGTGCGCCAAAGGGTCTTTGGCGCCGACGAAATCCTCGCGCTGGGGGCGGCCGCCGAGCGGGCCGTGGCCCAGGCGAGTGCGGCGGTCTCGGATCGCGGCGCCTATGAGATCGACGGAAACCGCTACTGCGAGGCCCTGGGAACCACGGTCCAGTTCGAACACTCCAACCCGTCTCAGACGATTCGGGTGCTGGAGCCGTTTCACCATTTCGACCCCCGCTTCGACCGCCTGATCGATGACCCGCGCCTGGTGGAGCCGATGCGCGGCCTGGTGGGTTCCCCGCGGATCGCGCTCTTCACCGACAAGCTGAACCTGAAGCGGCCCCGAGAGGGCTCTCGCTTTCGCTGGCACCAGGACTCCCCGTACTGGAATCACTGCTGCCGCCATGTCGATCGGCTACCCAACGCGATGCTGGCCCTGGATGACGCATCCGAAGAAAACGGGTGCCTCCGCGTCATACGCGGGAGTCACCGGCGCGGTCTGTTGCCGGGACTGGAGGGTGAGGGCCGGCTCGGCCCGCTGTTCACGGATCCGCGCTACTTTGATCTGTCGCAGCAGGTCCCAGCGGAGATGCCCGCCGGAACGCTCCTTTTCTTCAGCCCACACATGGTTCATGGATCCGAGCCGAATGACTCGGATGCGCCGCGTCGAGCGCTGCTCCTTACCTACCAGCCCGGCGGACACCGCATGTTCAAGATCGACGCGAAGCGCGAAGCGGGCTAGAAGGCCGACTCTTTTGGCTCGCGCGGCCTACGGCCTTGCGGGCCGCCGCGCAGCGGTCTCAGCCACAGCGTTCAGCGAGGGTGGAAATCGGCCTCTGATTGGCTCATCGGCAGCGGTCCCGCGCTTCGAGGAATGCGGCCTGTAGCTCGTCGTAGCTGCGGGTCACGGGAAACTGGGGGAACTCCTCGATCACCTTGTCGGGCGGCCGGAAGAGGATTCCGGCATCGGCTTCGGCGAGCATGCTGATGTCGTTGTAGGAGTCGCCCGCCGCGACGATCCGGAAGTTCAACTCGCGGAAGGCGCGCACCGCCCGCCGCTTCTGATCCCTCAGCCGAATGCGGATGTCGACGATTCGCCCCGCGTCATCCACGTCGAGGTCGTGGCAGAGAAGCATCGGAAAGCCGAGCTGTCGCATGAGGGGCTCGGCGAACGGATAGAACGTGTCCGAGAGGATCAGGACCTGGAAGTGTTCGCGCAGCCAGTCGAGGAAAGACCGAGCGCCGGGAAGCGGCTCCATGGAGGCGATCACGGCCTGGAGGTCCGGAAGCCCCAATCCACGGGTGGCGAGCACTTCGAGCCGCTGTTTCATCAGCACGTCGTAATCGGGCTGGTCGCGTGTGGTGCGGCGCAGCTCATCGATGCCGGTCTGCTCGGCAACTTCAATCCAGATCTCGGGGGTGAGCACCCCCTCGAGGTCGAGCGCGGCGAGCATCACGGGTGCGCTGGTCTCCCCGAATCGGAACCGCTGGAGAGGCGGGTCCTTCCAATTCGCTGGCGTTCTATCACATTCGGCGGTTTCTGGCGGCAACGCAGCCGCCGCCGGCCGGGGAGCCGCTACCTGGAGGAACGACGGTTCGATAGGATCGGTCGGATGGGCGCTTCCCCCGCGAACCTCCGACCGCCCGCACCCCGTGGCCCCGCCTCCGGCCCGGTGTTCCGTCCCGCGGTCTGGGTCGTCGCCCTCGGGGCGCTGGCGTCGCTTTCGACGGGGTGTGGACCCGATGGCGCCGAGGCGCTGCTCGACCGCGGCCCCGCGCCCGCCGTCGTGGAAACCCTGCGCATCGAGCCCGAGCTCCTGCGCGACGTCATCACCTTGAGTGGGCAGCTCGACGCCGAATATTCGGTGATCGTCAAGCCCGAGACCAGCGGCATCATCGAGTCCGTCGCGTTCTTCGAGGGACTGGCCGTCCAGAAGGGCGCGGTTTTGTTCCGGCTGCGAGGAGAGGAGCAAACGGCGCGTCTGCGCGAGGCCCTCGCCAACCAGGCCCTGGCCGTCGACGTGTACAATCGCGCTCGCGAGCTGGTGGGCCGCGACATCACGTCGTTGGCCCAGAGGGATCGGGCGGCGGCGGAGCTCGAGGTTTCCAATGCCCGGGTCGATCTGGCACGGCTCGAGCTCGATCGCACCGAAATCCGAGCGCCCTTCGACGGCGCGGTGGGCCTGCGACTGGTCGATCCGGGCGACCGCGTCACCGATGAGTCGCCGCTGGTCCGGATCGACGCCCTGGAACGGTTGCAGGTCAGCTTTGCCGTCAGCGAGCAGGGCGTGGCCTTCGCGAAGACCGGGGGAGCCGTCGAGATCCGGGTGCTCCCCTACCCGGGTGAGCGCTTTCCGGGGAAGGTGTTCTTCGTCTCGCCGACCCTCGATGCGGCCTCGCGCCGGCTCCTCTTCAAGGCCTGGGTGCCGAACGCGGACCTGCGCCTGCGTCCGGGTCTGTTCGCGAACGTCGACATCGAGATCGCCCGCCGCGAGAACAGTCTGCTGGTTCCCGAGATTGCCGTGGTGTTCGATCGCCAGGGTGCCTACGTCTGGCGGGTCCGAGCGGATGACACCGTCGAGCGGATTCCCATCCAGCTGGGCCTGCGCCAGGGCGGTCGGGTTGAGGTGACGATGGGCCTGCACCCGGGAGATACGGTGGTCACGGCGGGTACCCACAAGGTATCCGAGGGCAAGAAAATTCAGGCCGCTTCGGTGTCCCGCTCCGGACTTCTGTCGGGGCAGGCGCGCCGTGAGTCGTCTTCCGAGGTGGGGCCCGGGGAAGGCACTTGAGGATCTCCCAGGTCTGCATCGACCGTCCAGTCCTGGCCACGGTGATGTCGCTGGTGATCCTGCTCGTCGGACTCCTCAGCGTCACCCGGCTCCAGAATCGATATCTCCCCAACGTCGATCCGCCGGTCGTGGCCGTCACCACCGTATTCCCCGGAGCGGCTGCCGAGGTCGTCGAAACATCGGTCACGGATCCCCTCGAAGATCAGGTCAACGGTATCGAGGGGGTGAAACACGTCACCTCGATCAGCCGGGAGCAGGTCTCGATGATCTCCATCGAGTTCCACCTGGGCCGCGATCTCGAGGCTGCCGCCAACGACGTCCGCGATCGCGTGTCCCGGGCGCGCAAGAATCTGCCCGATGAAGTAGAGGACCCGGTCGTCGCAAAACGCGACTCGGATGCGTCGCCAGTGTTCTGGATGGCGCTCTCCGGGGACCAGTACGACCAGATCCAGCTCACCTCGATCGCGGAGCACCAGATCGTGGACCGCCTCACGAAACTCCCCGGGGTGGCCAGCGTGATCATCGCGGGCGAGCGGCGCTACTCCATGCGTGTGTGGGTCGACAATCGTCGCCTGGCGGCTCATTCGCTCACCGTCGCCGACCTGGCCGACGCTCTCCGGCGAGAGAACGTCGACATCCCGTCCGGGCGGCTGGAATCGGAGGAGATGGAGTTCAGCGTCCGCAGTCTCGGTGAGCTCCGCAACCCCGAGGAGTTCGAGGCGCTGATCATCCAGAACGTGAACGGTCGGCCCGTTCGCCTCCGCGACGTGGCCCGCGTCGAAGTGGGACCCGAGAGCGCGCGCAAACTGGTGCGATTCAACGGGAAGCCGGCGATCGGGCTCGGGGTGGTGAAGCAGTCGCGGGCCAACTCCATCGACGTCGCCGACGGAATCCGCGCCGAAATCGAAGAGCTGATCCCGGAGCTCCCACCCGGTGTGGAGCTGGTGGTGGCCTGGGACTCGTCGCGTTACATCCGCCAATCCATCCGCGATGTGACCCGGACGATCTTCGAAGCCGTCGTCCTGGTCATCCTCGTGATCTATGTTTTCCTGCGTTCATTCCGGGCGACGTTGATCCCCGCGGTGGCGATTCCGGTCTCGATTCTGGGGACCTTCGCGGCTCTCTATTTCCTCGGCTTCACCCTGAACACCCTCACCCTGATGGGGATCACCCTCGCCATTGGCCTGGTCGTCGACGATGCGATCGTGGTGCTGGAGAACATCTCGCGCTGGATCGAGTCGGGCACGCCGCGCCTCGAAGCCGCGCGGCGCGGGATGCAGGAGATCTCCTTTGCGGTGGTTGCGGCGACGCTGTCGGCGGTGGCCGTGTTCCTCCCCCTGACGTTTCTGACGGACACGACCGGTCGCCTGTTTCGCGAGTTCGCCGTGACGGTTGCCGCGGCGCTTCTGATCTCGGGATTCGTGGCGATCACCCTCTCCCCGGCGCTCTGTGCCCTGGTGTTGCGGGATCGCCCGAAGGAGACGGGCCTGAAGGCGGTCTTCGGCCGCTTCTTCGAGAGATTGGCGTCCGCCTACGGTTCAGCACTTAGAATCGTGTTGCGGCGGCCCGGAATCGCCGTGGTCGCCGGAGCGGTATGGCTCGCGTTTGGCGTGGCGTTGCTGCCGTGGATCGACCAGGAATTGATTCCGAAGTCGGACCGGAGTGTCTTCTTCGTGTGGACCAAGGCCCCCGAGGGCGCCACGATCGAGTACATGGACCGGTATCAGTACCAGGCCGAGCAAGTCGTGCTGGACCAGCCCGAGGTCAAGCGGGTATTTTCGGTGATTGCCCTGGGTCTGGGAACCCCGGGACTCGTGAATCAAGGTCTCGTGATCGCAGGTCTCTCGGATCCCGATCAGCGCGAGCGCAGTCAGGATCAGGTGGCCGACGACGTATCCCCCGCTCTCGAGAAGATCGCCGGCATCAAGGCCTTCACGAGTACGCCCTCGGCCTTCACCGGCTTCTTGGCATCGCCGGTCTCGTTCGTGGTGGAGGGCGACGACCTGGACGCCCTCGCCGGTTACAGCAAGCGGATCGAAGAGGAACTCGAAGCGTACGACGGGTTCAAGTACGTGCAGACCAATCTGTACTTGAACAAGCCCCAACTCGAGGTGGTGATCGATCGAAATCGGGCCAGCGATCTGGGGATCTCGGTGCGGGGCATCGCCAGCGCACTCCAGATCCTGCTGGGGGGCCTCGACCTCTCGACCTTCAAGCTGGGCGGTGAGACCTACAACGTGATGGTTCAGCTGGAACGAGCGGAGCGGAACGATCCCCGGGATGTACTGAATCTCTACGTCCGCGGAAACAACGACGCGCTGATTCCACTCGCGTCTGTGATCGAGACCCGCGAGACGATTTCTCCAAGAGAGATCCCCCACTTCAATCGACGGCGCTCGGTGTCGATCTCGGCCAGCCTGACCGACGCTCTGTCCCAGGGTGACGGGATCGCCGCAGCCCGTGCCATCGCGAAGCGAGTGCTTCCCGACGGATACGGAGTGCGGTTCACCGGCGAAGCTGAAAAGTTTCTGGAGTCGGGCAACGCCCTGGTCTTCGCCTACGGCCTCGCGATCCTGGTGGTCTTCCTGGTGCTCGCAGCGCAGTTCGAGAGCTTTGTGGATCCGATCACGATCTTGATCGCGGTCGCGTTTTCGTTCACCGGGGCGCTGGTCACGTTGCTCTTCGTCGACCGATTGAACCATGCGGGCGTCACCACGCTACCGGGAACCCTCAACCTCTTCAGCAAGATCGGATTGGTGATGCTCGTGGGGCTGGTGACGAAGAACTCGATTCTCATCGTGGAGTTCGCGAACCAGCTCCGACGGCGAGGACTGGGCCTGATCGAGGCGGCAGAACAGGCCTCGCGCACGCGATTTCGCCCGATCCTGATGACGGCCCTGGCGACGATGGTGGGAATTCTTCCGATCGCGCTGGGCCGGGGCGCGGGCGGTGACGCCCGTGCGCCCATGGGCATCGCTGTGGTGGGGGGGATGTTCTTCTCAACCCTGCTCAGCTTCTTCCTGGTTCCCGCCACCTACATCGTCATCGAGCGGTTGCGGATCCGGGTCCGGCAGCGGCTCGGGACGGCCCCGGCCGATGTTTCGTCCCCGGCGACGGCGGCGGGCTCTTGAATCACGGCGATGCCTTCGTCTTGGGCCTGGTCCAAGGTCTGACCGAGTTTCTCCCGGTCTCGAGCTCCGGGCACCTGGTGATCGTTCAGGAGCTGCTCGGGGCCGGGCAGGAGGGCCTGGTATTCGAGGTCGCGGTTCATGTCGCGACGCTGGCGTCGGTTCTGATCTTCTACCGCCGGCGCGTGAAGGCCCTGGTCCTCGAATCGCTGGCGCTGCGGCCCCAGGCGCTTCGCTACGTCGCCAAGCTCGGACTCGCGACGCTTCCCGCGGGCTTCGCCTACCTGGTCGTGGGCCGCTGGCTGGAAGCGCAATTCGAAATCGCCTCGGTAACCGGCGTGTGTCTGATCGTCACCGGCGCGCTGCTGTGGACGACGCGGCGAACCCTGGGTTCCGCGCAGGCCGAAGAGCCCGGCTGGATGGCGGCCCTGTGGATCGGCTGTGCCCAGGCGGTGGCGATTCTCCCCGGCATTTCCCGCAGCGGCTCCACTGTGGCCATGGCGCTCGCCCTGGGGATTGCTCCGGCGGCGGCCGCCGAGTTCTCGTTCATGATGAGTGTGATCGTGGTGTCCGCGGCGGCGGCCCAGAAGCTCCCGGCGGTCTGGGGCCTGGCATCCGAACAGTTGGCTCCGCTCGCCGTGGGAGGCCTCGCTGCGTTGGCATCGGGGCTGGCAGCGATCTGGATCTTTCTTCGCCTGCTGCGCAGCCGGCACTTCTACCGCTTCGCCTACTACACCTGGACCGTTGGTGCCCTCTTCCTCATCTGGCTCTGGGGACGCTCCGGTGCGTGAATCAGGGAACGGCTAGAACTCGAGGATCGGCTGCAGGTCCTGCGCGGGGGCTGTCTCGCGCAGCCTCTTGAGGGCCCGTGCCTCGAGCTGCCGCACGCGTTCCCGCGAGAGCCCGAGGTATTGACCGATCTGCTCGAGGGTGTGCTCTTCTTCGCTGCCGAGGCCGTAGCGCAGTCGCAGGATGAGCTGCTCCCGGGGCGTGAGCATGCCGATCAGGTACCCAACACCTGACTGCATGCGTTCACCGTCGAGTCCATGGTCCGGAGCCGACGATGTTGGGTCAGCGACGAAGTCCTCGAGTCGCTTCTCGGTGCCCGCGACCGAGGATTCCAGCGAGATGGCCTCACGCGAGAGCAGGTCGAGAGCCTCGAGAGCTCCCGCGTCGGTTCCGAGTGCGGGTGCCAGCTCGGCGGGTGAGGGCTCGCGCCCGAGCTTACCCGTGAGCTCCGCCCGAACGCGCTGGCTCCGCTGGAGCCGGTCGTGCACGTGGGAAGGGAGGCGGATTGTTCGCGAGTGATTTTGAATCGCACGGACCAGGGCCTGGCGGATCCACCACACCGCATAAGTCGAGAACTTGAAACCGCGCCGGTGGTCGAACTTCTCCACCGCCCGGATCAGGCCCAGGTTTCCCTCCTGGATCAGGTCGGGAAAGGACAGTCCGAGGTTCCGATAATCCTTCGCAATGGCCACGACGAGCTTCAGATTGTGCTCGATGAAGCGGTTCTTTTCGTTGGTCATGCGCTGTTGCGCATCCTCAACGGCTTCCACGAGCTCGATCAGTCGCGCCCGGCCCACTCCGGCCTCGGCCTCGAGGGCGCGAAACTTCTTGGTTCCGCGGCGCGTCTTCTTGAACTCGTTCACCAGGGTGAGTACTCGCTGGCGAAGCTCGGCCAGCAGGACCAACGAGAGTCGCGCGTTTTTCAGCTCGCGCACGATCCTGGCGTCCATGCGGGCGACATCCTTCGGGCGCGCCTGGATCGCCGGCTTCTCCCGCTGGGCGCGCAGAGCGCGCGTTCGTTTGACGGCGCGCTCGACCCTGGCCGCGATCTCACCGGTCTCCTCGTCGCCCGCAGACTCGGACAGCTTGGCCCCGGTGTGCGAGAGCGCGCGCAGGGCGTCCCAGCGTGCGACCACGTGGGCTGCGGAGCACGGGATCGAATACAGGGCCTCCCGAAGTTGCGCCGTTGCCGCCTCGAGCTCCTTGGCCAGCATCACCTCCTCTTCCCGCCGGAGCGTTCGCGTGCCGCCGATCTCCTGGAAATAGGACTCGAGGGGTCGGCGCTCTCGGCCGGGATCGAGCTCTTCCGCCGGCACGGCGCGGGTCGCGCCGGTGGCGACGGTGGCGGGCTGTGCTTCTTCGGCCTTCAATGGATCCACCTCGGACTCGGTGCGCTTTCCGCTTCAGTTCGGATACCGCCCGAGCAACATCGGTTCCGCAGGTCCCACGGTTGGTGGGAGCCTCCGCCCATCGCCCTGTGCCGCCGCTGGCGATCGGTCGTTCCGCCAAGAGCGTGCGGACGTTCAATCGACCGTAAAGCGGCGCGCGGGCTGTTCGGGGGGTGCCGGACAGCCCGAGATAATGAATCGTTCTTGCGCAAATCGCCAGTCCTTTTTGTGAAATCTTCCGCTGAGGCTGAAGAAATCACTTCCCTCAACCCGATTGTATTGGAAAAACCCCATTTCTTCATCGGTCCGGCGGATGATCCAGAGCCGCCGGCTCCCCCTGGGGTTCCTGTCGGGCACCCACTAGGGAGTGCCGGTGCGGGTTCCTCAGGTGACTCCACCAGGCGCCCAAACCATGAGTGTGTTGTGAAAGACCCAGTATCTGCTAGATATGAATACTGACCGGTCAGTACTCATTCACGAGAGAGGTGAGGCTATGGAGAAGGCACGAGGGGGAAAATCTGGTGTCTGACTCCCGCGGCAACTTCGGTGCCGTCAAACGCGCCCGGATTCTCCAGGCGGCGCTTCGGGTCGGTGAGCTCCGGGGAGTCGATGGCGCTCGAATGGAAGAAGTGGCCTCCCTGGCCCAAGTCTCGAAGGGAACGCTCTATCGGTTCTTCGAAAGCAAACACGATCTTTTCCTCGCCACGATCATCGAGTCCTACCAAGAAGGCCTCCGAATCGTCGACATCGCGGTGGATCCCGACAGCCCCTGGCAACAGCGGCTCCGCGGTCGACTCGCGGCCCTGACACGGGTTCTGGAGAGCCTCGGCCCCCGAATGAGTCTCCACTTCCAGGCCTGGGGGGTGGTGGCGGGCGAACCGGGTTTTCAGGAGCGTCTCTACGGCTTCCTGCGTGACTTCCACTCCGCCCGCGGTCTCGAGATCGCGGAGGACATCCGCGAAGGGCAGCGCGCCGGCGAATTCCGGGCGGACGTAGACGCGGGAAGGCTCGCCGAGGGCATCATCGCACTGCTGAGCGGCTTCCTGTATCGGGCCACCTTCGATCCCGATGCCGCCACATCGGGGCACTTGCAGGAAGCTTTCAGCACGTTCGTCCGAGGCCTGGCTTCCGACCCGGCACCTCCCGCGCCCGGGGATGACGGTGCCTGACTCAGGTGCCGCTCGACCGACGCTTCGGGCCGCGCTGATCGGGATCGCCATGGGTCTGTTCCTCGCGGGGTTGCTCCTGATCGCGCTGGCGCCCAAGCCGGAGCTCAGATCGGCGGTCGGGGGCGCGGCGACCCTTCGTGCCGTTGTGTGACCCAGCGGGTCCACTCGGTTCAGATTCGATCCCGAGTCGAGATCGCCGGCATCCTCGAGGCCCGGCGCCGGGTGCAGCTCTTTGCTGAGACCCGTGGCCCGGTGATTGAGGTGGGTGCGGAACAGCTCGACCGGGTCAAGGCGGGCGCGCTGCTGGTGAAGATCGATCCCCTGTCGGCGGAAGTGTCGGTCGAGCGCGCCGAGGCAGCGGTTGCGCGCCACACCAGCGAGCTCGAACTGGCGCGCTCGAATCTGGAGCGGCGACGGTCGTTGGAGCAACACAGCGCCGCCAGCGTCTCTGACCTCGACGACGCGATCAACGGGGAAAAAGTCGCTGCGGCCGACCTTCGCGAGGGTCGCGCCGCGTTGAAGCTCGCCCGGGACGATCTAGCCAAAAAGACGATCCGCGCCCTCTTCGACGGCGTGCTGCGAACTTTTCGGGTGGAGGTGGGCGAGTACGTTCGTGAGGGTCAGCAGATCGGGGAGCTGCTGGATCTCTCGACCGCCCGCGCCACCATCGGGCTCTCGGATCGCGAGATTGTGGCTGTGCACGCCGGCGACCCGGCGACGGTACGGGTCGAGGCCTACTCCGGGGAGACGTTTACCGGGTCGATCCTTCGGGTCGGGGCGGCATCGGATCCGGTGAGTAAGAAGTTCCCGGTCGAGATCGAACTCCCCAACGCCGACGGCCGTCTGCTCCCTGGGATGGTCGCCGTCGTGATCCTCGAGATCGGATCGGGCGCAGCGCGCACGGTGATCCCCCGGGACGCGACGGTGGACCAGTTCGGCCTGCGCTTCGTCTACGTGGTGGAAGACGATGGAAACGACCTGGTGGCGGTTCGCCGCCGAGTGGTCGTACGCCTCTTGCCATTTCGCCCGGGTGAGTTCGAGGTGATCTCCGGGCTGGCCGAGGGCGACGAGATCGTCGTTTCCGGCGCGCGTCAGCTCGGCGATCGAACTCGCGTGCGCCGCAACGGGTCGAGTCCGCCGTGAGCCTTCCGGCTTTCTCGGTTCGACAGATCGTCCTGGTCAACATCGTCTTCGTCCTCTTGATGCTGGCCGGCGTGCAGTCCATGCGGCGCATTCCCGTCGACCTGTTTCCCGACATCTCGTTCAACACCGCCTCCATCACCACGTTCTGGGCGGGTGCGTCTCCAGAGGAGGTGGAGCGGCTTCTCACCCAGAAGCTCGAGAACGAGATCGAAGGCATATCGGGCATCAAGGAGATGACCAGTTTCTCGAGCCAGGGCCTGTCGGAGATCGAGGTCGAGTGGGATGAAGCCCTCACCGACACGGAACATGGGGCTGCCTTGAATGACCTCTACGCGGCACTGGACCGGGCCGACGATCTCCCCGAGGACGCAGAGACGCCGGTGGTTCGAGAGCTCTCCGTTTCCGAGGTCTACAACGTGTGCATCGTCTCCGTGACCGACGTCGGAGAGGTGGGGGAGTTCACGATTCGCGAGGTCGCGCGGGACCTTCGCGACCGCCTGGAACAGATCCCGGGCCTGCGGAGGGCCGAGATGCGAGGCGCCCGAAATCGCGAGATCCGGGTGTCGGTCGACAAGAACCGAGCGCTGCAATATGACGTGACCCTCACCGAGATCAATTCCATCATCGGGCGCAACAATCAGAACTTCGCCGGCGGCTCATACAGCGATCCGCGGCAGGGGGAAGTGACGGTCCGCGGTCTCGGGCAATTCGCGACCCCTGAAGACCTGGCCCGAACCGTACTCAAGAAGAACGCCGACGGCAGCCACGTGCTACTGACCGACGTGGCCCAGGTCACCTCCGGCTTTGCCAAGCGACGGATGATCGGGCGCCAGGATGGGTTTCCATCCATCAGCCTCGGGATTTCCAAGCAAGCGAATGTCGATCTGGTCGATCTGGTCGGACGGGTGCGCTCGCACCTGGAGGAATATTCGGCGGTGGTGCCCGAGGGAGTCGAGGTCGCCATTTCCTGGAATAGCGCCGATTACGTGACCGTTCGCCTGGGCATCATGAGGTCGAACCTGCTCCTGGGCGTTCTGTTCGTGGTTCTGATCCTGTGGGTCACGTTGGGCTTTCGCAACGCAATGCTCGCGATCGTGGGGGTTCCCTTCTCGTTTCTCACCGCGTTGATCCTGTTCCCCTGGTTCGGCCTCACGATCAATCTGTTGTCACTGGTCGGATTCATCATGGTCTCGGGAATGCTCGTCGACGACGCGATCATCATCCTCGAGAACATCTATCGCCACATCGAAGCCGGAGAGCCGGTGCAGGAGGCGGTGGTCAAAGGCGCCGAGGAGGTCATGTGGCCCGTGACCGCCGCCGTCGCGACGACGGTGGCCGCATTCATTCCGATGCTCACGGTTTCCGGTACCAGTGGTCAGTTCATGGAGATTCTCCCCAAGACGGTGATCGTGTGCCTCTTTGGATCGTTGCTGGAGGCCCTGATCATCCTTCCCGCCCACTACATCGACTTCGGGAGCCGCGCCACGGCGGCCGATTCGTGGGCGGCGTCGGCCCGACGTGGGAAGCTGTTGCGACTCGGATTTTCCCTTCGAACGAGAGTGGATGCGGGGCTCGATCGTCTCCGGACAGCCTATCTCCGGGGGCAGCGCGCCCTTCTCGAACAGCGCCACCCGTTCCTGTTCGCGAGCGTCGCCGCCTTGTTTTTCGCGATCGGTCTGGCTCGTCACGTGCCCGTCGACCTGTTTCCGGGCGACTTCAACCAGCTGATGGTCAGCATCGAGGTTCCCACCGACTACGGAATCGAAGCGACCGACCGGGTCATGCTGGGGATCGAGCGCGAACTCGAGTCGATTCGCGATGATCTCACGGGCATCTCGACGACCGTCGGGATGGGGATGGAGGCCGACAACCGTCCCGTCTCCGGCGTCAACCGCGCGATGCTCTTCATCTCCTTCCCGAGCAGTACGCTGAACGCGGCAAATCCATACCGGGTTCGCGACCTGGTCTGGGAGCGGGTGGAGTCCTACCGCTCGGCTCATCCCGGGCAGATCGTGAGCTTCCGGGTCGAGCCGCCGCGCAATGGCCCACCCATTGGCAAGCCAGTGGCCATTCGCATCCAGGCTTACGACTACGCACAGGCCAAGGAAATCGCCCGGGAGATCAAGGCGGCCCTCGCGACCCTGCCCGGTGTTTTCAACATCGAAGACAACGTGCCAGTCGGACCTCGCGAGTTGCGCGTGAGTCTCGATGAGTACCGCGCGTCGATCCAGGGGCTGACCTTCGATGATGTCGGATTCACGCTGCTCGCGGCCAACGACGGAGTGGTCTCGTCGACCTTCCGGGACCCGGGTTCGGACGAGGACATCGATATCCGGGTTCTACTTCGCGAGGACCAGCGCCGCAGCATCGGGGATCTGCTCGATGTTCGCGTCCGGACTCCTGCGGGCCATCAGATCGAGCTCCGGGATGTGGCCCGCATCGAGTTCGAGCGTGGCTACGAACGGCTGTACCACGCCGGGGCCCGGCGAACCGTGGTGGTCTACGCCGACGTCGACCGCGAGCAGGCGACGTCGATCTCGGTGAACGAGGAAATGAAGGTCCGCTTCGCAGACGTTCCCCTCCGCTATCCGGGTGTAAATCTGATCTTTGGCGGCGAGTACC
>JACZXC010000258.1 GCA_022571825.1 Myxococcales bacterium
CACGACGTTGGCCAGGTACAGCAGGATCAGGGCCAGCAGGAAGTTCGGTCCGAGGCTCGCGGTGCGCGTGGAGACCGAGGGCATGACCGCGTCGATCACCGAGCCATGGCACAGGTACAAGCCGCCCGCCGCCATCTCCCCAGATTCGGAGAGCCGCACGAAGAAGAAGCGGGCCTTTCCGCACGGCACCATGTGCTCGAGGGCGCCGAGGAAGAGCTGCCTGGGCAGCGGATTGGCGCCGATCTCCCGGTGCCGCCTCCTGTGGATCTCGTACCACGTCTCGACGTTGGCGCGGCTCTGCGTGTCGTCGACCACGAGTGGTCCAGCGAGGGCCTTGCGCAGATTCCGCCGGAGATTGGTCGTGCCTCCGAGGAAGTCTCCCCGCGAATCGAGGGCCGTATCCAGGTCCAGGATCTGGGAGACGTTCTCCAGCGTGTAGTCGGGTGCGAAGAACTTCTCGTAGAGCGCCCCATCCGGAAACAGCGGGTTGCCGATCACCGTGGCCACCGCGCAACGCCTCTCGGCGGCAAGCGCCGCGAAGCGGTCCAGGAGAACCTCGTAGACGGGGCCGGCTTCCACGTCGGGGAGCACGGCGACGCCGCCCAGGGGACCGGCCTGAGCACCGGACGTGAGGATCGCGCCCAGCGGCCCCTCGAAGCGGTAGCCGGGAAGGACACCCACTAGGTCGGCGCCCCGGCGACAGCCGAGAAAGAGCGGCTCGTCCACGCCCAGGCCCGCGATCACGTCCCGCCACCCCGGCGTCTGCTGGGCGAAGCTCGTGGGACATTGCGCAAAGAAGGCACCGAGCTCCGCGTCCGTGGCCGGATTGCCCGCCGGGAGCAGCTCGACGGTCCACGGGCCGGTCACGGCCGTTCCCCGCCCGCCCCGGTATCCGCGAAGAATCCCAGGACCTGTTCGGCGACGTGGGCGATCTGATCGTCGTGGAGCTCGGGGTAGATGGGAATCGACAGCAGCTGCGCACAGGCCTCCTCGGTGACCTTCAGGTTGCCCGTGCGATGGGGGTGCGTCCGGAGCGCCGGCTGGAGATGCGCGGGGATCTTGTAGTGGATGCCGGTGTCGACGCCGCGTTCCGCCAGGTACGACGTCAGTGCGTCGCGCTGGCGCAGGCGCAGCGGAAACAGGTGATGGACGGGCTCGCAATCCGGCCGCGGCTTCAGGAGTCGCACCGCCTGCCCGGCGAAGAACCGGCGGTAAAGAGCTGCGACGGTGCGCCTGCGCTCGTTGCCGTGCTCGAGGCGTCGGAGCTTGAGTCGAAGCACGGCGGCCTGGAGCTCGTCGAGCCGCAGGTTGTGGCCGGCGACCGAGTGCACGTGCTTCGAGTCGCGCCCGTGGTCCCGGAGTCGCCGCACCCGCGCGGCCAGCTCCGGGTCGGAGGTCGTGACGAATCCCGCCTCGCCGAAGGCGCCCAGATTCTTGGTGAAGTAGAAGCTGAAGCAGCCGACGTCCCCCAGGCTGCCGCAGCGCTTTCCCTTGTAGCGCGCGCCGTGGGCCTGGGCGGCGTCCTCGATCACCCGGATCCCGCGGTCCCGGGCAATCTCGAGGATCGGATCCATGTCGGCCGGGTGCCCGTAGAGATGCACCGGAACGATGGCTCGTGTCGCCGGGGTCACCGCGGCGCGAACTTCGTCCACGTCCACGGTCAAGTTCTCGGACTCCACGTCCACCAGAATCGGCGTCGCGCCGGTCCGGATGATGGCCTCGATGGTGGCGAAGTAGGTAAGCGAGGGTGCGATGACCTCGTCTCCGGGTCCGATTCCGCAGGCGTGCAGAGCCGCGTATAAGGCATCGGTGCCGCTGGAGACACCGACGCCGTGGGCCGCCTCGCAGTGCGCCGCGAATTCCTCTTCGAAGGCGCGGACGTTCGGGCCCAGGAAGAGCTCCATCCCCATCAGGATCTCGTCGAATTCGGCGAGAAGCGCCTCGCGAATCGGGAGATAGGAGGCGCGAAGGTCGACCAGCGGAACTTTCATCCAAGCGGATCCTAGAGGGCGATCTGCTCGCCGTTCTTGCGGAGGGACTGCTGGCCGGCCTCCAGCAGCCGCACGACGCGCAATCCGGCCAGTCCATCGGTGGGCGGGCGGATCCCGCGTTCGACGGCGTCGATGAACACGCGGCAGACCCGATTGAGCGGCTCGGTGTTGTCCAGGTGCGGCGCGTACATGTCGCCCACGCGGTAGTCGACGAGGGCCCGGTTGCGGCTGGAGACATCCGCATTGTGGGTGATCCCCTTATCGTAGACGAGAACTTTCTCGCTGGGCGCGAGGTCGTCGTAGACGATCATCCGCTGGGAGCCTCCGATCAGGGTGGAGCGAAGCTTGACGGGAGCCAGCCAGTTGACATGAAGATGGGCGATCAGCATGTCGTCGAACTTCATCGTGAGGTAGGCGAGGTTCTCGTGCTTCCCGTAGTGGGTGCTTCCGATGGCTGACACCCAACGGGGTTGCCGATCGATCAGGTGGGTCATGATCGAGAGATCGTGGGGGGCCAGGTCCCAGAGCACGTTGACGTTGGACTGGAAGAGCCCCAGGTTGACCCGAACGGAATCGAAGTACAGGAGGTCTCCCAGCTGGCCCTCGTCGATGATCTCGCGGATCTTCCGTACGGCACCGCCGTAGACGAAGGTGTGATCGACCTGCAGGGTGAGGCCGCGGTCTTCGGCCATCTCGACCAGCGCCTCGGCCGTCTCGACCGAATCGGTGAGCGGCTTTTCCACCAACACGTGCTTGCCGGCCTCGAGCGCTGCGTGGGCCAGGGGAAAGTGGGTGTGAATCGGCGTGCAGATCGCGACAGCGTCCACCGCCGGGTCGGCGATCAGCGCCAGCGCATCGGCGGTGGCGCGGGCGGCCGGGTAACGCCTGTGGATGCCGCCCAGGCGCTCGGGGTCGAGGTCGCAGACGGCTCGGAGCTCGCATTCTTCGATCGAAGCGAAGTTCCGGATCACGTTGGGACCCCAGTACCCGCAGCCGATGACGCCGATACCCAGCAATGAATGTCTCCGTTGTCGCACGTGCCGGGCGCGCAATCAGCCCTTGTTCATGACCTTCGCGATGGCTTTCTCGAAGCCGTGGTCCCATTCCATGTGCTGCCAGTCCATGCATGGCTTGCACAGGTTCATGTCACGCCAGCGCCCCGTCGCGTGCAGCTCGCGGAAGCGTTCGTAGATTGGACTCTTCCAGATCTCCTGGATCGACTGCTCCATCACGTTTCCGACCACGCCGCGATTGAACCAGTCCTCGACGCAGAAGCGGATCTCCCCCTTGTGGTTGATGGTGACCCGCTTCCAGAACTGGGGACAGGGCCAGCGTTCCAGGTCCTTATCGAAGTAGGTCTCGCTGGCGTTGATGATGCCGAGATCGGTATTCAGACCGCGGACCAGCACCTCATCGACGTACGGCCCCCAGAAGGCCTTGAATGCCTCGACTTCCCCCAACGCCTCCTTCTGCTGGATGATGCTGGTCATGATCCGGGTCGGCGACCGGAGCTCGTCGCGCAACTCGATCAGGCGCTTCAGATTCGCCGTAACTCGGGAGAACTTGCCACGCTTCCGGATCTTCTCGTAGGTCTCCTGTGTGTGGGCGTCGAGGCTCACGTCGATGACGTCGATGGGCGCCAGCAGCAGGCGCCGCATCTTCTCCTCGGTGAGCGCCATGGCGTTGGTGGTGAGGTCGACCGGTCCGATCCCCGCGTTCTTGGTCTCCTCGACCATATCGAGGAACCTGGGGTGGAGGATCGACTCGCCATCGGCCGCGTAGCGGAACACCCAGAGGCGATCCTTGAAGTGCCGCGTCTCCTCGACGATCCGGGTATGGATCGCCGGGTCCATGAACGTCGCCTTGTAGCCTGGCGTTCGCTTCATCACCGGATGCGCGCAGTGGATGCACGCCATGTCGCAGACGTTGGTGACAGCAATGATCAGGATCGGCGGAAAATCGGCGTGCTCGGGCTTCGCAAAGCCGTAGTTGCCCGACGCGACCGGCTCCCGCGGGGCGGGTTCGCCGAAGATCGGATCCCCTGACGTTGAAGGGCTGATGTTCGCCATTGGAATGTCCTGTTCACGAGCGCTCACCCGACACGATTCTGTCAGGACCGTGGGGGGAACGCAACAGAATTCCGGGGCCGATGATACAGGTGCCACCTGCCGCTCCGCTGCCCGCTCGTGAAGGCCGGAGTCGGTCCGGAGTCCGTCGGGAATCCGTCACGGCGCGTGCGACGCGTAGTGTCGGACGATTTCCCCCGGGGTCGCCTGCCACAGCCGGTCGCCCGAGCGGGTCGCGAGCCTGTCGAGGAAGCGGAAGTAGCGCGCAAGCGCGGGGCGGTTGGCCGATTGGTGGGGCTGGGGGTGCATCGTGATCACCACGACGCCGCCCTGTTCGATGATCTCCGCGGATCCCGTCAAGAGCGCGTCGAACCCGGAGTCCCCGGACAGCGCCGTGTCCGGAGGGAGCGTCATCGGAAGTTCGACCAGTCCCGAGGCGGTGCGATACGGGAAGAACGTGCAGCAGCCACTGTTCGTGTCGGAAGAGAAGAAGCCGCTCGCGTTCGGTACCGACGTGTCGTAGCGGAAGTGGGGGGCGAGAACCCGAAACAGGCCCTCGCTGCGACAGTACCAGGGCGTTCGGATCCCCTCGAGGCGGAGCCCCTGGAATCGATCCCGGATCTTCTGTACCCGCTGCTCCTGGCGCTCGGCGCTCAGGTAGAGAAGCTTCGAGTCGTGGTTCCAACCGTGCGCTCCCAGCTCGCAGCCCGCCTCGGCGAGGATTCCCAGCGCCCGCTCGGATTTCGACGTGGAGAGCTGATCGGCGGTGACGTACCAGGCACTGCGATACCCGAGCGACGCCTCGGTCTGGACGATCTCGCGCAGAAGCGGACAACGCCGATCGTCGAGGATCCAGGAGGTGTCCACGTCGTGGGTCAGGGTCACCGCAGCCTGCCGTCCCCGCGGCCAGACCGCGGTCGCTGGGCGCCGTGATGGGTCGGCGAGTGCAGCACAGACGCGCCGGATCACGTCGA
>JACZXC010000259.1 GCA_022571825.1 Myxococcales bacterium
CAAGTCGCCCCGTGGAAGGCCGAGAATGCCCAGGCGATGCCGTCAAAACTGAGGCCGCGGGTCAAGTCGGGGTTCGCAGTGATGTAGATGTCGTCGTCGTAGTTGAGCCACGCATGGTCAAGGGCCGGCAGATAGAGAACGACCGCGATGGCGACCAGGAAGAGCCCCAATCCGAACCGGACCCGTGCGTCCTTGTTTTCCGATTCGCCTTCGGCCACGCGTTCGTCTTCGCCTAGCTGTGGGACCTAAACCCGTTGTTCACGGGCGGGAACGAGCGCCGCGCGCACCTCAGCGCGCCTCCGCGGCGGGTCCGCGCCGCCGGTAGGCCCTCAGCTCGTCGTCCCACCGGTAGTGCGCGTCCAGCGCCGGGTGTGCCCAGATCTCGAGGATCGCCCCGAGCCTCGGTCCGCGACGCGTGCCCTCACGCCGGGGAACGAAGATGTAGTCCGGCTCGCGCGAGAAGACGTAGTCGGCGTCGGAGCGCTGGTGTCCGGGCCTCAGATGAACACCGTCGAGGGCCCGCGTGGTGCTGCGCGCGACCACGGGATCCACGATGCCCAGGTAATCGAGGACGGGAAGCCGAGAGTAGAAGCCGAACGAGCCGATCGCACCGGCCGCCACGAGTTGGATCTCTTCGCCGCGGTTCCGCAGCACGTCGGCCATCCGTTTTCCGGCCCGCTCGAAGTTGCTGTTTCCGCGATCCACGCGTTCGAGGATGCGGCTCCGCTGCGACGGTTCGCCTCCCAGCAGCGCCGCGGGGCGGAGGGTGCCGAAGACGAACCAGCACGCGGCGGCCGGCAGGAGGCTCGTGACGGCCACCCCGGCGGCCCGGTGGACCGCGAAGCTGCGCTCCGCCCCGCGCACCGCGAGCACCGCCAGGGGCGGAAGCGCGGGCACGAGGAATCGGCTGTCGCCAAACACGTCACCCCCGATCGCCACCACGTACACCGTGGTGACGGCGACGAACAGGGCACCGGGCCACCAGCGCCGATCGCCCACCACGGCGAGGACCACCGGCAGTAGCAGCCAGGCGGAGCCCGCGGAGAGGAAGTGCCCCAGATAGGCGAGGCCGCGGGTCATGGGAATGCCGCCGACCTTGGCGTAGAAGGTGTTGGGGATCGGCGAGCCGTAGTAGGCGGTTCGAAAGGCGGTGATGAGGCCCAGTGCGAGCAGGTACACCGCTGGCAGCCACCAGGCGCGCGGCTCCCGGCCCCGGTGTGCGCTCACGTGGAAGCCGAGGACCACGGCGGCGGCGATCGCACCCTCCGGCCGCGTCAGGGTCGCCAGGCCGGCGGCGAGGGTGGCGAGGCCCGGTCGTCCGCGTGCCAGGGCCGCCAGCGCTGCCGTCGTGGTGGCGGCGAAGAGCGGTGTCTCCATGCCCGAAACCGTCCACACGACGAACGCCGTCGAGGAGAGCACGATCCAGGGCGGGAGGGCTGCGATCCACGCCCGCCGCGGGGCGAGTCCGGCGCCGGCGTAGACCCAGGTGGCTGCCAACAGCGCGGCTCCGCTCGCGACGCCGAGCGCGTGACCGACCTCGTTCGCGTTCAGGCCGAGCGCCAGCCCGCCCGCTACCAGCAGCGTCCAGAGGAGGTTCGTGTAGCCCTCGACGTACTCGCCGGGGTTGAAGACGAGGCCCCGGCCCTCCACGAGATTGAGCGCGTAGCGGTAGGAGATGTAGGCGTCGTCGAGCTGCGGGTGAACGCTCCACGACTCGTACAGGAACACGAGCAGGGCTCCGGTGAGGAGCGCCAACGAGGCGATCCGGGAAGCGCTCACGCCGCTCAAGATCCCCGCGCCCCGCTGACGTCGGAGTCGGCCGGCAGCCGCATCATCTCGAAGACGGTGACGATGTACTGGCTCCGCTCGCCGGCGCGGCGGCGAGTCCGTCACGGACGAGCTCTCGAACCGACGGAAGCCGATGGGGCGAATGGACGATGCATCTCCTCCTGCCACTGCTGTAGCCGCTTGCGGAACTGGAGCAGGACGTCGCGGTGCTGCGCCGCGAGGTTCCGATCCTCGCGCGGATCGGCGCGCACGTCGAACAGGGCTTCTCGGCCACCCGAGCCCGACACCGTCAGGTAGTGCCATTTCCCCTTCCGGACGAAGTAGCCGCTCGGGCCCATGCCCTCGACGTCCCCCGCGTGAAGGCTCCAGGGGAGCCACCCCCCGATCACCTCGCTGTCGGGCCGCTCGGCTCGTCCCTCGATCAGCGGCCGCAGGCTCTCTCCCGGGAGGTCCGGGAGGGGCGGCAGTCCGGCGTAGTCGAGGAAGGTGGGAACCAGATCGACGATCGATACGAGCTCGTCGCGCACGGCGCCCGCCGGGATCGACCCGGGCTGGCGCAGGATGATCGGCGTTCGGAATCCGAGGTCGAAGATCGACTTCTTGCCGCGGGGCCCGTCATCTATTCCCGGGTGCGATGCATGGGGCCCCTGATCCCATCCGTTGTCGGAGACGTACACGACGAGGGTTCGTTCTTCGAGCCCGAGTTCCTCGAGTAGCTCCATGAGCTCACCGACTCGATCGTCGAAGCGCGAGATGCTCGCGTAATAGCCTCGAGCGGACGGCGACAGGTCCATCTCCGCGTAGAGGTCGCCGTATCGCGAGGGCGCGTCATGGGGAAGGTGCGGGAGGCAGGGGGCGAACCAGACGAAGAAGCGTTGGTCCGATTGGGAACGAATGAAGGCGAGGACCTCTGGCATCGAATCGCGCCCCAGACCGCCCGGCTCGCAGGCCGCCGTGTCGGGACCGCGGAGCACCATGCCGTCGCTGAACCCCGCGAGCTCGTAGCTCGCCTCCCACAACTTTCCGGCCTGGAAGCTCTGGTAACCACTGCCGCCGAGCATGCGCGGGAGCGTCTCGAACTCGCGAATCGCCCTGGCACCGCCGAGCTTCACGCCCTCCGCGCGCAGCTGCCTGACCCGCAGCTGCCATTGGATGGGATGCAAGCCGGTGAGGAGCGAGCGCAGCGACGGCAGGCACCAGCTCGCCGTCGTGTAGCCGTGGCGAAAGACGGTCCCCTCCCGCGCGAGGCGATCCAGGTGCGGGGTCTTCACGTGGGGCGATCCCATGAAGCCGAAATCGGGGTAGCCGTGGTCGTCGCCGATGATGAGCAGGATGTTGGGCGTCTCGACCGGATCGGAGCCGCAGCCGGCCCCCGCGAGGGCGAGCAGCCCGAGCGCGACGGCGGCTTGTAGGGGCGCCCGGCGAGAGGAGATCATAAGCCAGATTCCCGTTGATTCACGCAGTCTAGCCTGCGCTCGTCGCTTGATTGGTCGTCGCCCAGCCGCGGCGCAAGAGTAGAACCGACCGCGCAACACTCTCGGTAGCTGCCGAGAGACCGGGAGAACGCCCCGACATGCCGAAGGCAAAAGGCTCTTTCCCGAAGTTGAAGGCCCCCGTGGCCAGGGGATCCTGGGGCACCACACCTAGGGCCACGGCGGCATCCAATCGACGTTGAAGCCGGGAGCGTCGAAGAGCACCTGGCCGTCCCGGTCGAGAACGCGGATTCGAGTGACGGCCAGGCTCGCCGGATCCGACAGCCGCGGGGCGGGAGCGGTCGCGTCGGAGGTGACCACCGCCAGACGCTCCCCGTCGGGGGACCATCGCGGCGCAAACTCGTTGACGCCGGGCGAATGGGTGAGCTGACGAATCCGGCCGCCATCCAAGTCGGCTACGAAGACGTCGAAGCTGCCAGTCCGATCCGAGACGAACGCGAACTCGTCACGGGTGGGGGAGGGACACGCCGAGTGGTCATCCGAGTGGGGATTGCTCGCGTGGCTGCGGAGGTCCAATCCATCGGGAGTGATGCTCACGATCTCGTGGAGACCGCCCGCTGTCGGTCGACGCGAATAGAGCACGCGCGACCCGTTCCGAGTGAACCAGGCCTTCAGGTCGAACCAGTGGGGATCACGGGTGAGGGGCCGCGGAGGGGCTGAGTTCGTGAGGATCCACAGATGCGAGCCCTTTCCGTCGGGACCGCGTCGCTGGGCCACCAGTCGTTGGCCGGCGGGGTCGAAGTTGGGCCGCAGGAAGCCGCGGCTCGACGCGGTGGTGGCAACCAGGGTCTCGGCTCGGGAAGGGAATTGGATCCATGCGATACCCGCTGCTCTGGGGGGAGGGCCGCCCCGGAAGGCGAAGACGAGGCGCCGGCCGTCCGGAGACCAACCGGGCCAGCGCTCATCCCGGTTCGGAGTCGACGTCAGCCGTGTCTCCGTGCCGGTCTGGGGATCCCAGAGGATCAGGTCGGTCTTCGCGCGGGGCCCTCGGGAAGACTGGGCGACGGCCTGGAAGAGCAACAGCCCGGCCTTCTGCGACCAATAGGGCCAACTCTCGCTGCGTTCCGGCGTTCGGGTGACGGCCAGGACCGCGCCGTCGGACAGCCGGGCTCGCACGACTTCGTTCGAACCGTCGACGACGCGTATGAAGATCAGCCCACTCGACGGATCGCCCACGACTCGTGGTGTCTCCGTGCAGGCCCAGAGGCAACAGGCCAGGGCCAGGACCTCCGCCCACCTGGGCGTTCGACGCCGACCGTTGCCGCTGCACGCGTCCGGACCACCACCGCCGGCCGGCGGGACAATCGCGCCTTGGTAGACTGGAGTTCGATGCTGCACGACGCGGCTCAGTCCGACATCGGCGGTTCCGAACAGGCCCATCGCTGGCCGGCTGGATGGCCCATTGCGCTGTTCGCGGTGCTCGCGGCGCTTAACTTCACTGTGTATCGCTCCGCCCTCGCTGGCGAGTTTCTCTCGGACGATTACGGCTACATCGTCACCAGCATGTACACGAGCGAGCTCAGCCGCGAAAGCGTCCTGGCCATCATCGATCCTATGGGTCCGGCCAAGCTGTATACCGCCAACTACGCGCCGGTCCACCTGCTGGCGACCGCGCTGGAGAGGCAGATCTTCGCCGACGACGTTCGCGGTTACCACTGGGTCAATTTGCTGGTGCACGCCGCGAATTCGGTACTCCTCGTGGCTCTACTGATCGGGTCGGGAATTCCCAGGGTCCGCG
>JACZXC010000260.1 GCA_022571825.1 Myxococcales bacterium
CCGACGGAGATGCCCGAGGTAGCGCGACCCGCGGCGAACAGACCCGGGCTCGCCTCACCCTCGGAGTCGAGGACCCGCCCGTCCGGATCGGTAGCGAGTCCGCCCAGGGTGAACGCCGCGTAGATCGAGCCCTCGGTGGTGCAGTCGAAGGCGCCGAAGGGCGGCTTCGTGAGCGGCTGCAGGTAATCGGATCCCTTGTGGAACAAGGGATCCCGCTTCGACGCCGCGTGGCGATTGTAGAGCGCGAGAGTGCTTTCGAGACTGCCGACCGGAAGCGCGAGCTCGCCCTCGATCTCGGACGGGGTCTCCCCCACTGCGACGACCTCGCGGGGATAGTCCGGCCTCTCGAACACCTCATCGTCCACGATCAGCCAGGCGCGGCCGCCGTGGCTGAACAGCGCCCGTTCTCCGAGCAGCCCGTAGTAGGCGTCTTCGTTCACGAAGCGCTGACCCTGGGCGTTCACCAGGATGCCGCGTTTGAGGCCCCAGGGTTGGGTCGCGGGCAATGAAATCGAGGCCGCTTCCATGTGCAGGGTGGCGGCGCCCGCCGCCACGGCCAGACGAATTCCCGAACCATCGTCGCCCTCGGCGCCGACCCGGATCTTGCACTGGCGCACCCGGGGCTGGTGGGCGGCGATCATCTCGTCGTTGTGAATGAAGCCGCCGGTGGTGAGGATGACACCGCGGCGCGCGCGAATCGCCCGCTCTTCGCCGAAGCTCTCGGCGATCGCGCCCACCACGGTCGCCCTGCCCTCCTGGACCAGAGCCACGCAGCGGTGGTTCGCGACCGTTCGCGCCGGGCTCGCGTCGACCGCCGCCACCAGCTTTTGCATCAGCAGCGGCCCGGCCTGGTGATTCATCTGCGGAACGTGGCCGCGGGGCGCGGGAACGGCGATGTCGCAGAACGGATGGGCGCGCTCGGATCCGGACCAGACGAGTCCGTCGTCGTTCTCGGGCTCGCCGCTGCAGCCGTAGTGGAAGACGGGTTTGAAGGGCACCCCCTGGGCGACGATCCATTCGTAGTGCTCGACCGAACCGTCGCAGTAGAGGCGGATCTTGACCTCGTCGGGGGTCTCGCCGCAGGAGGCCATCAGATACTTGAACATCTCGTCGGGCGAGTCCTCCAAGCCACAGGCTTTCTGCAGGGAGGTTCCGCCGCCCAGATACAAGACCCCGCCGGACATCGCCGAAGTTCCGCCGCCACCGCCCGCTCGCTCGATCACGAGGGTCTTCGCCCCGCTCCGCGTCGACTCGAGGGCCGCGGCCGCACCGGCGGCACCCAGCCCCACCACGACCACATCGACCTCTTCGTCCCAGCGCAGAACCCGCCGCGAATCGCGCACTCCGAGGGTCATCTCCCCTCCACGGCCCTAGGCAACCGAGTAGCCCCCGTCGACGTTCAAGGTCTGACCCGTAATGAAGCGCGCCGCGGGGCTCGTGAGAAATAGCGCCGCCGGAGCCACGTCTTCGGGGGTTCCCCAGCGCCCCTGGGGCGTGCGATCGATCTGGGGCTTTTCCAGGGCCTCGATGCCCTTCATCACCGCGGTCATGCGGGTCTCGATCAGGCCCGGTGCCACGCAGTTGACGCGAATCCCGTCCCGGGCCCACGCCACCGCCAGGTTCTTGGTCATCTGCACCACTGCGGCCTTCGCGGCGCCGTAGCCGGGAACCAGCGGGACGGCGAAGAAGGCAGACATGGAGGCCAGGTTCAAGACGCTGGCGCCCCCGTCGAGCCCGCTCGCCGCGAGCTTCTCCTTGCACGCCGCGGCCATTCGGTAGGCACCGAAGAGGTTGATCGCGACGGCTTCCTCGAAGATCTCGGGGTCGTACTCGTTCTTCAACGCGAGATTCCCGCCGGCGTTGTTGACGAGAACGTCCAAGCGATCGAGAGAGTTCGCGACCGCCTGGATCTCCGCCGCATCGGTCACCCGCAGCTGGCGATAGTCTCCCGACACGAGATCACCGTCGTAGTCGCGGGCGTCGGCGCGGGTCCCGGTGATGGTGACCTCGGCACCCGCATCCGAAAACGCCCGGGCAATGCCGGCTCCGATTCCGCTCGAGCCACCGGTGACCAGAACGCGGCACCCCCCGAAGTCGTAGCGAACGCACGCCATCTGCCTAGCCCAGCGCCCCCGAGCGCCGAAGCTCGGCGATTCGCTCGGCGTCGTATCCCAGCAGTTCCTGCAACACCCCCTCGGTCTGATCGCCGACACCGGGCGCCCGCGTGGGCTCGGGAAGCGTTTCCCCCGCGAACTTCACCGGAAAGGGCAACATGTCCGCCCCGTGCTTTGCATGGGGGTAGATGGCGAAGCGATCTCGAAACTGGGGATCGCCGGCGAGGGTCTGGGGAGTATTCACCGGGGCGATTGGGAAGTTCTTCTCGTCCGCGAGCTCGATCCACTCGGCCGAGGTCCGCCTCCTGAATATTTCGCGAAGCTCCCGCTGAAGCTCTCGATTGCCGCGGGCATGATCGGCAAACTTCGAGCCGGGCCACTTTTCGAACAGCTCCTGGCACCCGACGCATTCGCAGAAGTTCTTCCAGAAGGCCTGTTCGCTGGCCATGAAGAGCACGTGGCCATCGGCGGACTCGTATATCTGGTAGCGAACGCCCTCCTTCATTCCGGCAGTACCCGGCGCGCGACGTTCGTAGCCATCGGCTTTGTTCCCGGTAACCTCATCCTCCGGGCGTTCGTAGGCCATCCATGACTCGCTTCGGTACCAGTCCATGTAGGCCGCGGCATCCGATTGGCCGAGCTCCAGGAAGCAGCCCTCGCCGGTTTCGCGCGCGCGGATCACACCGGCCAGGATCCCCAGAGCCCCAAAAAGGGGACCCGCGTGCATTCCGATCGAAGCGTGTTCTGGGATGTAACAGAATCCGTCCTCGTCGGTGGCGGGAGCCACGATTCCCCCCCAGGTATCGAAGGCGATGCCGTGGGCCGGAAGGTTGCGGTAGGGCCCGGTCATGCCGTATCCAGAAAGGTTGCAGAAGACGATTCGGGGATTGATCGCTTTGAGATCCTCGTAGCCGAGCCCGCGCCGCGCCAGGGAACCGGGGCGCATGGCCTCGACGACGACATCCGCTCGCTCCACGAGTTCCTTGTAGACGGCCACACCCTGGGGGGTCTTGAGGTCGAGGATGACACTCTTCTTGCCCCGGTTGATGTGCAGATGCATCAGCGACACGCCGCGAATAATGGGCCAGGTCATCTCGCGCACGTAGTCGCCGGTCGGTGACTCGACCTTGATCACCTCGGCACCCAGGTCCGCGAGGTGCAAGCCGATCGCCGCCGGCCCCAGCAGGGAGCTCTCGATCACCCGGATGCCGGCCAGGGGGGAAGGGGGTGTGGACATGGCGGCACCTCGCGGCTCGAAACGAACACGGACTCAGAGCGCCGCAAGGGCCTCGAAGCGGACGCCCGTGAACTCCTCGGACACCTCCCAGAGGCGCTGCGCCGTTTCGCGCTGGTGGGATCGGCCGCTCGAATTCACCTTTCGCGGATGTCCCTTGATCTCCATGAAGCCATCCGGGCCGAAGAAATCTCCGCCCTTTGCCTCCGACGCGGTGGCGGCATAGAGGGTCGGCAGAGCCCCCATCGCCGCATCCTGGGAGAAGAGCCGGTTGAGACCCGTGGCCAGCGACGCCAGCCACCGGCGCTCATCCATGTGCGCACCCACGAGCTGCAGGTTCGTCGCGGACCAGCCGGGATGGCAGGCGGCGCTGAGGCACGGGATTCGCTTCGCCCGGAAGCGGCGCTCCAGCTCGTAGGCGAAGTGCAGATTCGCGAGCTTGCTCTGTCCGTAGACGCTCCAACGGAAATAGCTTCGCTCGCGCTGAAGGTCGTCGAAGTCGATCCGGCCGAACTTGTGGGCCGTGCTGCTCACGCTCACCACCCGAGAGCCATCGACGGCGAGCAGGCGCTCGAGCAGGAGCCCCGTGAGCGCGAAGTGGCCCAGGTGGTTGGTTCCGAACTGCATCTCGAAACCGTCGGCGGTGGTGCGCCGGGGAATCGCCATGATGCCCGCGTTGTTGATGAGTACATGGAGCGAACGATGTCGATCCGAGAACGCCTGGGCGAAATCGCGCACCGAGGCCAAACTGGCGAGATCCAGGGGAAGGATCTCCAGCTCGCCGCGGACGTCGTCGGCCCGGATCACGTCGGCGGCGGCGCGCGCGCGACCTTCGTCGCGGCAGGCCATCACCACGTGGGCTCCCGCTCCCGCCAGGGCCCGCGCCGTTTCGAAGCCGAGACCGCTGTTCGCCCCGGTGACGACGATCGTTCTTCCGGTCTGATCGGGGATTCGTTCGGTCGTCCAGTCCGCGGTCATCGCGTGGTCCTCCCCTCGGCTCAACGATACCCCTCCGCCACCCGGCGGCGGGGAAGATTCCACCAGAGCGGGTCGATCACCTCGAGCAGGGATTCGTCCAGTTCGAGTTCGGGCGCCGCCAGCGACGCGGGAAGCTGGTCCGCGTGGCTGGCGCCGATGATCGCCGAGGAAATCCCCTCTTGGGCCAGGACCCAGGCCACCGCAACCGAGACCATGTCCAGACCGCGCTGCTCCACGGCCTTGCGCAGTGTCTCCATGGCCTCGAACTGGGCCCGCTGCCAGTAGCGTTCCCGATACCGTTCCGCCGCCGTACCCAGGGTGAAGCGCGTGCCTTCCCGGGGCTCCTCGCCGCTTCGATACTTCCCCGAAAGAAACCCGCCGGCAAGGGGATTGTACGCGAGCACCCCCAGGCCTTCGGCCCGGCACAGCGGCAGCAACTCGGTCTCGATCTCCCGATACAGGAGGTTGTAGCGCGGCTGCACCGAAGCGTAGCCGGCGAGGTCGAGCTTCGCGGAGGCGGCCAGGGCAGCGCCCAGCCTCCAGGCCGGATAGTTGGAACAGCCCAGGTACCGGACCTTGCCCGCCCGAACCAGGTCGTCGAAGGCGCGCAGGGTCTCTTCGATGGGCGTTCGCGGATCGAAGGCGTGGGACTGGTATAGGTCGATGGTGTCGGTGCCGAGGCG
>JACZXC010000261.1 GCA_022571825.1 Myxococcales bacterium
TCCGTGAGCGACTCGACGGGACTCCGATCACGCTGCCCCGCGTTCGCCACGGGTATCGTACCCACGTCGCCGGACGAGACCACGCCCAAGTCGAGTCGAATCCCGTGGGGTCCCCGGCCCCAGAAGCGCCAAAGGGCGCGAAGTTCGGTACCCAACCCGGATCCGGCTCGGGTTCCGGCCGGACCTCTCGGGAGCTCATGACAGGCGGTCTTTCCAATCCGGTGACTCGAATCGGCTCCGGGGCGTGGCCGCTTCTGCTGGTGGCGGCCGGCCTGGCGGGCGGGTCGATGGCCGTCCCCCGGGCGGGCGCCGACGAGCTCCTGGTGGGTGCCGCGATCAGCGTGCGCCAACCGCTCGTCGAGATCGCAGCGCGGTATGGCGTGGAACGCCCCGGCGCGCGGGTGCGGCTGACCTTTGGCGCGACGAGCAGTCTGGCCGCACAGGTGAGGGCCGGAGCGCCGATCGACGTGCTGGTGTCGGCGGATGAACGGATCGTCGATGAACTCGAGCGGCGCGGCTTCGTCGCCCGGGAGGGCCGCCGGGAATTCGCCCTCAACCGGCTCGTCGTGCTGGTCGCGGCGGATCTCGAGATTTCGGTCGACCGGCCCGAAAACCTCGACCGCCCCGAGGTGAAGCGCATCGCGATACCCGAGGTGGCGGTTCCCGTGGGCCGATATGCCCGCGAATGGCTGGCGAGTCGCGGTCTGCTGAAGAAGCTCGAGGGGCGGATCGTTCCCACCGCGCACGCGCGGGCTACCCTCGCCGCCGTCGATCACGGGCAGGTCGATGTCGCCATCGTCTACGCAACCGACGCGCGCCTGTCCCGGGCGGCGCGGGTTGCCTTCGAAATTCCCGAGGCCGAGCAACCACGTATCGCGTACGTGGCCGCGCGGGTGACGAACTCTCAACACCGAGAGCTGGCGAACGACTTCCTCGCCTACCTCGGCAACCAAGCCACCGAGGCGGTACTGCGGCGCGCAGGCTTCACGGTCCCGGAAGACCCGCCGTGAGCGCCGGCGAGCTCGTCGCGATCACCTCCCTCACGCTGCGGGTGGGCCTTGTCGCAACCGTCTCGATCCTTCCCGCGGCCGTCGCGCTGGGGTACCTGCTCGCGCGCCGGGAGTTTCCCGGGCGATCCGTGGTGCAGGCGATGGTCGCGCTTCCAATGGTGCTGCCACCCGTCGCCGTCGGGTTGGCGCTGCTGCTGTTACTGGGACGGCGCGGTCCGCTCGGGAATGTCTGGTCGCTGCTGGGGGTGGATCTCGTGTTCACCTGGTGGGCCGCGGCACTCGCCGCCGCGGTGGTGGGCTTCCCGCTTCTGACCCGAGCTTGCGAACAATCGTTCGCGGAGATCGACACGCGCTTCGAAGAGGTCGCAGTGACTCTGGGGCTGGGCCGGATGCGAACCTTCTTTCGGGTCACTCTGCCGCTGGCGCGGCGCGGCGTGCTCTACGGAACCCTGCTGGCGTTTACCCGGGCCCTGGGGGAGTTCGGTGCCACGACCCTGGTCGCCGGAATCATCCCGGGGCGCACCGAGACACTGGCCCTCGGCATCTACTCGCGGGTCCAGCT
The DNA here is from genome assembly GCA_022571825.1 of Myxococcales bacterium. Lineage (GTDB taxonomy): Bacteria > Myxococcota_A > UBA9160 > UBA9160 > SMWR01 > JACZXC01. Next base: position 1,573 of record JACZXC010000261.1, read on the forward strand.
CGGGGACGACGCGGGTGCTCTCGCGCTCTGCGGCGCATCCTTCGCAATCGCACTGACCGCCCTGCTGGTGGCCGAAGGCCGACTTCGCCGCAAGCGCGCTCCCGTCGAATGAGCGACGCCGCGAATCAGATCCAGCTTCGCCTTCGACGAAGAAACTTCTCTCTGGAGATCGACATCACCTGGAATCCGCGTGTGGCGGTGATATTCGGGCCGAGCGGGTCGGGAAAGACGACCCTGTTTCGAGCGGTGCTGGGTCTGCTGCGCTCCGAGCGCCCGCGTATTCGCCTCGGCGGCGTCTGGCTCGACGATCCGGACCGCCAGTTGCACCTTCCCCCCGCGCAGCGAGGACTGGGTTGGGTTCCTCAGGACCCCACCCTTTTCCCGCATCTCTCGGTGGAAGACAACATTCGCTTCGGCAGCGCACGCGTCGGGACCGATTCGGGCCAGGCGTTGCGCCGGGGGATCGACGCCCTGGAAATCGGCGATTTATTGGATCGCCGTGTGGATCAGCTTTCCGGGGGCGAACGCCAGCGCGTAGCCATCGCCCGCGCGCTGGCCTCGGGCCCTCGGGCGCTGCTGATGGACGAGCCCCTCGCGGCCCTGGACCACCCCCTTCGCGCCCGGGTGCTCCCCTATCTGCTGCGGGTGCGCGACCAGCTCGACATCCCGGTTCTCTACATCACCCACGATCCCGATGAGGCCCTGCTGGTGGGAGAAATCGTGATCGTGCTCGACGAGGGGCGCGTCGTGGCGTCCGGCCCACCCCACGAGGTGCTTTGGAGCCGGCCGGTCCTTCCACTTTCCGAAGCCCTGGGGCTCGAGAACGTGCTCGATGGCCGGGTGGTCGAGGCGGGCGCCACCGGTACCACGGTAGAGACGACCGGGGGACTGAGGCTCGTCGTACCCGTCTCGTTGAAATCCGGCGAGCGCGTGCGCCTCGGCTTTCGCGCCCAGGACGTCATGCTGGCCACGGAGCCGCCGGGCAGCCTCTCGGCCCGCAACGTCTTCGAGGCCACCGTGACAGAATGCATGCCGAGAGGCGATTCGGCGATGATTCACCTGATGCCCAGCCGCAAGGCCGCAAGCGCGAAGGGCGCGCAGCGGTCACAGCGACAGCGTTCAGCGAGCGTGGAAGTCGGCCCCTGGGCCGACTTCGCTGCCCTGTCTTCCGAAGCCGAGCGAAGTCGGGCGGGCACGGCGAACGAAGTCGAAGAACGCAAGCCGGCGGAGCCGGCGCGCAGTGAGCCGAAGGCGAACGAAGTCGAAGAACGCAAGCCGGCGCGCAGTGAGCCGAAGGCGAACGAAGTCGAAGAACTGGTCGCGAAGGTCACCTCGAGTGCGGTCGAGAAGCTGGCCCTGCGATCCGGCGCACGCGTATTCGTGATCATCAAGGCTCACGCGATTCGTCGCCTCGCGTGATCTCCGGGAGCCCACCCGCGGTCGCGCTTGCTCGCCTCGCCGAGGGGCTCAGCGCGTCTTCCGGCCCACGAAGGCGCCGGCGCGAGGCTCCCGGCGCCCGCACCAGGGACAGAAGCGCAGGAAGGATTTCGAGGTCGGCCAGCGACAGCGGGGACAACGATCCGGAAGATCCGGATGGGACCACACGCGCCGCGTCTTTCGCTTGCACATCGGGCAGTAGCGCATGAACGGGCGAAGCTCGCCGCTGCACCCACGGGTCGCGCAGCGGCGCTCGGCCCGTGGATCCCGGGGAGGCTTGCGCCCGTTACCGACGATCCGGCCGGCATAGCACCAGGGACAAGCGTTCCACTCGCGCCTGACGCCGCGCTCGCAGTCTGGACACACGAGCGGGTAGCTCGTGATCCTTTTGAACGAGTTTTCCGAAGCGCCGCACCACGGGCAATGCCGCATGGCCTCACTGATGGGCCCTTCGCAGCGGTGGCACGAGAATCGCAGGCCCAGGGCCCTGCCGTGCACCCGTCGAAACGCCTCGGCGTGAACCGCAAGCGGCGAGGGTGCCGTGAGCCGCTTGCGACGGCGCCGATTGCTGCGCCGGCGCGGGGCGTCTTCGGCCTTCGCCACAGCGCGCTCCAGCGCCTTGTACATCGCTATGGCGTCGGGATAACGCCGGCGAGGGTTGAACTCGGCGGCCTTCCGAATCACGGCGCGCACCGGTTCGGGAATCTTCTCCCGGAAGCGGGCGTAACCCTCGGGCGGCCAGTCGAAGGGCCAGGACGGCAGGGTTCCCGTGACGATCTCGTAGGCGATCAAGCCGAGGGAGAACACGTCGGAAGCGAAGTATCCCTTGCCATAGGCTTGCTCCGGCGCCATGTAGCCCAGGGTTCCCGCCTCAGTGTAAGTCCAGGTGGCACCCTTCGAGAAGCGTGAGGCGCCGAAATCGGCCAGCGCGGCGCGGCCGTCGGCGAAGATCAAAATGTTCTCGGGCTTGACATCCCGATGGAGCACGCGATGTCGATGGGCGTAGGCCAGGCCCGCCGTGACTTCGCGAATCACGTCCAGGGCCGCGGCCCCCGAGCGATTCGACCTCATCCAGGTGGCCAGGTTTCGAACCGCCAGATCCGTGGCGATCACCAGGCGGCCGTCGATCCAGTCGGCGTTGCGAACCCCCACGATCCCCGGGTGGTCGAGACGGCTCGCGATCCGGGCCTCGTGCTCGATCGCCGAGCGCCCCCACTCCGACACCGCTTCCGGCCGCGCGATCTTGAGGGCCACGACCTGATTCACGACCATGTCGCGGGCCTTCCAGACCTCAGCAAACGCACCTTGCCCGATCCGGCGGTCGAGCCGGTACTTCCCCATCCGCTGGCCCTTGCGCAGGACGCACCCCCTCCGAGATCGGTCCGCACCGAGGGTCGGCGGCCGACGCCACACCATAACCAGTTGCGCGCCCAGGGACAGCTACGCGGACCAGAGTCCGGGCTTCAGGGTTCGCCGAGGCTCCCGAAGCCGAGCGCCTCGAGTTCGCGCCGCAGCGGGCTTTCGGGCTCGAGCAATCGCCGCAGGGCCCGAACCGCCGGCCGATCCCAACGATCCACCGGTACGGCGAAGTCGTAGTGCTCGGGCTGGAGGGGGCGAAACCGCAGGTTCGCCTGTCGGGCCACGGTCTCGATCGTAACGCCCCAGTCCGCGCGCTTCTGGTCCACGGCGGCCGCCACGGCGAAGTGCGAGCGCGGCTCATAGGCGAACCCCGGGGGCCGAAGCTCACCCAAGAGTCGGTCGATCAGCACGCGGGTGCCGCTGCCGCGATTTCGATTCACCATGCGCAGGGATCCGTCGGCCAGGAGCTGGGAGGTCTCCCGGGTCTCGTCGGTCCGGGTGACCACCCCTTGGAGCCGGGTGTACCCGGGCAGCCGGCGCAACGAGTCGTCGAGAAACGGCGTGTTGTAGGCCCCGGTGGCCGGATCGAGCAGGTGAATGGGGGCGACATCGCACTCGCCGCGGC
>JACZXC010000262.1 GCA_022571825.1 Myxococcales bacterium
CGATGCTGGCCCCGGTGGGTCTGTATCTCTTGATCGAATCCTCGGATCCGCGAGCGAGCGCCTTCTGGCTCTCGCTGGCGGTTGCCGTCATGGTCGCGATTCTCATCGCCATTCCCGTGGTCCGGCTGCGGGAGCGGCCCGAGTATCAGAGCCGGGGTCCCGACCGGCCGCTGCAGGCACTGCGAGACGTCGCCAAGAACCCCCACGCCCGACTGCTCCTGATGGTCTTCTTCATCGAGAGCATCGGTACGGGAGCCATGGGGGTGCTCGCGCCCTACGTGATCGAGTACGTGACCGGTGTGCCTCGGTTGCTCGCGTTCTTCCTGCCGCTGTACTTCGTGCCCATGGTCGCGTCGATTCCGATCTGGATGCGCCTGGGACGGCGCTTCGAGAAGAAACACCTCTGGCTCTTCGCCATGGCCATGAGCGGCTTCGCCTGGGGATCCATGTTCTTCCTGGGTCCCGAGCACATCCCCGTTCTCCTGGGCGCCGGCATGGTCGCGGGACTCGCCGCGGGCTGCAGCTCGATGCTCTCGCCATCGATTCAGGCCGACATCATCGACTGGGACGAGCTGGAGACCGGTGAGCGAAAGGAGGGCACCTATTACGCGACCTGGAACTTCGTGCAAAAGAGCGCACACGGGCTCGTCGTCATGTCGACTGGGTTCGTGCTCCAGTTCACCGGCTTCGAGCCCAATGTGGAGCAGAGCGAGTCGGTGAAGTTCGCGCTCACCGCGCTCTTCGGCTTGATGCCCTTTACCTGCTACGTGATCGGGATCGCGATCTTCGCACGCTTTCGCCTCACCGCGGCCGAGCATGCGCGAATCCGCCTCGCACTCGAGAGCCGAAACTCGTGAAGTCGACGAACAGCCGGATGGGCCGAGGCTAGGGCGCCGCGGTGGAGGCGTGGAGCTTCAGCGCCGGGACCGGAACCTTCTTCCTGGGCGCTCTCTTGCTCGCGGCCCGGCGACCGCACTGGATCGTCGCGTGGCCGCGCCTGGTCTTGCTGCTGACAGCGGGTATCAGTGCGGTGGCCGTCGCCGTGCTGGTGTCGTTTTCGCCCCTGGCCTTCAACTTGGAACTCGACCCCTCGAGCGAGCCGCTCCTTCCGGCCAATGACCCCGCCCGGGAGGCCTACCACCTGGCAGTGAAGGAATTCGGGGACGACGAGATCTACGTCATCGCCCTCGAATCCGACCAGATCTTCACCCATGAGGGACTTCAAGCCCTGCGCCGCGTGTCCGACGAAATTTCCCGCATGGCCGGTGTTCGGAACGTCAAGAGCCTGGTCGACGTGGTCTCGTTCCGTTACGACGCGGAGCAGGCCTGGATCGATGTCGGGCCCTTCATCGATGACATCCCCACCGACTCGAGCGAAATCGACGCGCTTCGACAGCGCGCCGTAACCGACCCCCTCTACGCGCGAAGCCTCGTCTCGACCGACGGCCGCGCCGTCGCGATCAACGTGTCTTTCCACAAGATGACCGACCGCGCGTTCATCGAAGCGAATTTCGACGGCCGCATTCAGCGCATTCTTGCCGGCGAGGAAAGTAGCGGGCGCCACTTCTACGTCGCGGGACGACCCCACATGAAGAGCCGCGTATACCGGATGATGATCGACGACCTGCGGCGGCTGATCCCCACCGCGGCCGCGGTCATCGCCCTGATTCTGTTCGCGCTCACCGGCTCCTTGCGCATGGTGGCCCTGCCCATGGGAAGCGTGATGGTGTCGACACTCTGGACATTCGCCGGCGTATCCGCCCTCGACCGCCCCCTCACGGTTCTCACGATGCTTTTGGCGCCGATCCTGATCGCGATCGGGAGCGCCTACGGCGTGCACGTCTTGTCGCGCTTCGACGAAGAGGTTCGGGCCGGCGGCGAGCCGCGGGAGGCCGTGTTGCGCTGCCTCGAGGCCATGGTGGCCCCGGTGTTGATCTCCGGGGTCACCACCGGGATCGGATTCGCCGCGCTGCTGATCACCGACGTGCCCGCCGTTTTCGAGCTGGGCGCGTTCTCGATCCTGGGCGTCCTGTCCTTGACCCTTCTCTCGCTGACGGCGGTACCCGCCGCGTTGGTGGCTTTTCCCGGCCGGATGGCGCCCGGGCCCCATGGTTTCCCGGGTCGCATTTCGGCTCGGGCGATCCGGGCGACACTCGACGGCCTGGCGCGTCTGGCCGTGCGCGCACCCAACGCCGTCCTCGGCGCCTGGATGCTCGTCACGATCGCCGCCCTGGTGGCGATTCCCCGGATCGTGATCGACACCGACTATCTTTCGTACTTCGATCCCCGCTCAGAGGTGCGGCGCGACTTCGCCGCGGTGAACCGCCTGCTCTCCGGTGCGGTTCCGATCTTCATCGTGCTGACCGGATCCGGCCCGGGCGCCTTCCGCGAACCCCAGGTACTGCTGGCCATGGAACGGATCCAAAACCGCCTGGAGGAGACCCCCGGCGTGAGTCGGACCCATTCGATGGTCGACTTCCTGCGCGTGTTGAACCGCGTGGTCTCCGACGGCGACCCGGCCGCCGAGCACGTCCCGGATACGCGGTCGGGGGTGGCGGATCTCATCTCGCTGATTCCGAAGCACGACCTCGGTCGATTTTCGAACGTGAACCAGAGCCGGGCCAATATCCTGGTTCGCACCGGCGAGATCGGGTCGGCGGCGATCCGCCGCCTGGTGGACCGCATCGAAGCCGTCATCGCCGAGGAACCCCTCCCCCACGAGGTACGGGCGGAGATCACCGGCAATACGATCCTATTGAGCCGCAGCGCCGACGCAATCGCAGCCGGACAGCCCCGGACGGTGGGTGCGGCGGCGGTTGCGATCCTGTTCCTGGTGAGCGGCGCGTTGGGCTCGACCCGTCTGGGGCTGGTGGCGATGATTCCAAACGGGGTGCCGGTGCTGCTCTTCTTCGGCGCGTTGGGCTGGGGGGTGGCGCCGCTGTCCCTGCCCACCAGCCTCATCGCCAGTATCGCCCTGGGCATCGCGATCGACGCGACCGCCCACTATCTGGTTCGCTACCGAGCCGAACGCCTCGCCGGCCACGAGCCCGCCGCTGCGGTTCTGAGAACACAACGTAGTGTTGGACCCCCGATCGCGATCGCGTCGCTCACCCTCTTCTTCGGCTTTGCGGTGGTGGCCTTCTCGGAATTCGCGACGCTTCGCCAATTCGGACTGCTCGCAGCCGCCACCCTGGCCGTGTGCGCGGCTACCGATCTGCTGCTGCTTCCGGCGATCTTGGTGCGCGGCCGACTCTAACGAAAGCGCCGCTCACAGTTTCCGCGCCTTCTCCATCACCTCCCGGGGCAGGCGCAGTCGCATGGCCTGAAGCTGCCGCTCGCTGAAGAAGCGATCCGGCAGCTCCGGATTCGGGACCAGGAGCTCGATGACCAGCTGCGTCTGGGTCTCTTCGAGCAGATGGCGCACGGTGACCTGGGTCGGAATCCAGATCCCCTCGATCTCCCGGATCGATGCGACGGGAGTCCGCAGCTCCTTGACCTCGACGTCCTTGTGATCCCAGTAGCGAATGCGGATCGGAACGTAGTGTTCCTTCTCGATGTAGAGCCAGAAACGCGTGTAGGCCGACTCCATCTCGGGCTTCGGCGAGGCCTCGACGACGAAGCAGGACCTGCCGTCGACTTCGTGATCCGCAATGCGAACGTATTCGGCGTCGTCCAGCTCCCGGGGAATCAGATCTTCGATGCTCAGATCGGTGCCGGCGACCGTCTCGTTTCGTATGTTGATCCGCCGAACGCGCCGCATGCTCGCGAGGTAGATGAACTGATCGTTGGGCTGGTCCCGCTTGTTGATCACGAGATACCCGGTCTTGCGATAGTCGGCGGGCGCCAGGTAGCGCACGACCGTCCGTGAGATGATGCCCTTCCGGTGGCTCCGGGATCCCTCTGGATACCGCTTCCAGAGCTGCTGCATGCGAATGTGCTGGGCGTTGCCCGCGCGGTCGGTGGAGATGATCGCGAGTTCCTGGACCGAGGAGTTGAAGCGGTTGTCCAGCACCCGGCGGTAGATCTCCCGCGCGGTGAGCTCGGCCTCGGCCGCCGCCGCGGCCGGGTCTTCCCCTCGAGACCTGGTGGGAGGGCGCGCCGACACGTCGCCGGTTGCCGAGACACTCTCGCCGGCCTCCGACCCCGTCACCGAAGCCGGGGCTCCGGTGCCCGGGGCCGCGGTATCGGAGTAACCGTCGAACTTTAGCTGCCCCTCCGGGCCCGTCGACATGATCGGGGCCGCGAGAAAACTGGTTGGGCTGACCGAACATACAAGGCTGAACGCGTTCGAAGAGGCCGCCGACTTGGTGGCGGTCATCGTCCACGACCCGCCAAGCATGGCGTCGGCCTCGAGATAAAATCCGCCGAACAGGGTTCCGATATCCAACTTTATCTCCGCGCCCAACGCGAATTTGAAAGAGCTGGTGCCGGTGTAGGTTTCTGAATAGCTGTTCGCGACGGAATGCTCTTCCTTGTTCAGCCCACCGACTGCGGTCCACACATAGTTGTTGTAAATGCTGCGTTGGTTCAGGCGTTCAGAGAAATTGTAGGCTGTGTTTTCCTTGAGCTTCTCTTTCACATTATTCAGAGAACCCAGAACGCGGTATTTGTTCACGCTGAACTGGGCGTAATAGGCCGCGATCTGCTGTTCTTCTTTCTCAATATTCCGCTTGAGGGCATAGGCCTCGACCGGTTTGAAATAACTTCCGCGCTCTGCATCGGCATTGGGATAATCCGGATCGTTCACCAGCCCGACCTTTCCGTCGAGCGTCCCGTTCTTGATGTATTTCGGGTTGATCGGGAAATCGATGATATTGGTGTCCACGGGAATGGTTGTGTTCGGCATCAACGTATAGCCAACGGCCGTCTGCGTGCCCTTCAGTGCCATCATGAACAAATCCGCCGTCGCCGATTTCACGATCGCGACGCCGATGTTGTTTTGTATATACCGCCGCCCGACGCCGGGGTTCAGGATGTTTTCGCTCGGTGCCC
>JACZXC010000012.1 GCA_022571825.1 Myxococcales bacterium
CTCGGCATCGAAGCGATTTCCCGCGGGGCCGAGATGGTGGTGTTCGTCGAACGTGCGGCCCGTTGCCTGTCGGTCCTCCGCAGGAATCTGGCGGATCTGGGCCTCGACACGGGGGTCCGGGTCGAGGCCGGAGACGTGTCTCGCGTGGTCCGGGATCTGGGGTGCCGGGGCGCCCGGTTCGATTTGATCCTGCTGGATCCGCCCTACCGCTCGACGGAAGCGCGCCGGGCACTGACCGTCTTGACCGCGGCCCGCGTGCTGGCCGAGGGGGCGGTGGTGGTGGTCGAGAGCGGGCGGCGTCATCCTGTGCCCGTTGTCGCGGGCTTCACGCCGGTGGACGAGAGGCGATACGGCGACACAGTCGTCACGCAGCTGGCTGTGGCTGCTGAGACGGAGACCGAGGCGAAGCATTCCTGAGGGGCCCCGTGGCAAAAGCTGACTCGCGGACGACCCGAGCGCTGTTTCCGGCGAGCTTCGATCCGGTGACCAACGGTCACCTCGACATCGTCGGCCGCACGCTCAAGGTCTTCGACGAAGTGATCCTCGCGGTGGCGACGAACGTCGCCAAGTCGGAGACCTTCAGCCTCGAGGAGCGCGTCGAGATGCTGCGGGCGGCCGTCGATGGGAGATCCAGCATCCAAGTGACCGCTTTCCAAGGGCTGACGGTAGATTTCGCCGGGGAGATCGGCGCGGGCGTCATCATCCGCGGCTTTCGGGCCATGTCCGATTTCGAGTACGAATTCGAAATGGCTCTGATGAACCGACACCTGAATCCGCGGGTCGAGACGATATTCATGATGACGAGTCCGGAAAATCTCTACGTGAGCTCGTCCCGTCTGAAGGAGCTGGTGCGTTTCGGACGCGACGTATCCGAGTTCGTTCCGCCAGCGGTGGCGGAGATGCTTCGACGACGTCTCGGCGGTAGCTGAGTCCGGTGCCCTGCTGTCTTCAAATGGGCAGACCCTCGCCGAAACGGGTAAGCTCGCCACAAAACTGAGGTTTTCCAAGGGCTTCTGGCGATGGAACAGCGTCGCATTCTGCTGGCCGTAACGGGCGGCATCGCCGCCTACAAGGCACCCGAGCTCGTGCGCACTCTTCGTCGCGCGGGCAACGCAGTGCGCTGTGCGATGACTCCCAACGCGGTCCAATTCGTCGCTCCGTTGACGCTCCAGGCGGTGAGCGGCCAAGCGGTCCGGACCCAGCTGTTCGATCCGGTGGAAGAGGGGGGTATCGACCATATCGCCCTGGCCGACTGGGCCGACCTCGTTGTCGTGGCTCCGGCCACCGCCAACATCCTGGCCAAGCTCGCTCACGGACTGGCCGACGACCTGGTGTCGACCGTCGCCCTGGCGACCCGGGCGCCCATGCTCGTCGCGCCGGCGATGAACCTGAATATGTGGCTCCATCCGGCCACACAGAACAATATGACCACCCTTCGACAACGCGGCGTTCGCATCATCGGTCCCGAGTCCGGCGAACTCGCGTGCGGGTGGGACGGGGAGGGGCGGATGGCGGAGCCCCAGGCGATCGCCGACGCCGCGGCCTGGGTGGCGGGTACGCGCGCCCTTGCCGGTGACGTGGTGCTTGTGACCGCCAGCGGCACCCGGGAGCCGGTCGATGCAGTTCGCTACCTCGGCAATCGCTCATCGGGAAAGATGGGATTCGCCGTGGCCGCCGAAGCGGCTCGACGGGGCGCCTCGGTGGTACTCGTGTCCGGTCCGGCGACCCTTCGCACGCCCGCTGGGGTGCGAAGGATCGACGTGGAGACCGCCCTCGAGATGCGCGAGGCGGTATTGGCCGAGCTGCCCGAAGCCACCATCGTGGTCAAGGCCGCCGCCGTCGCTGACTTCCGGGTCGCCCGGCCCGAGGCCGGGAAGATTCGCAAGGAAGAGCTTCCGCCGGATTCGGGCCCGACCCTCGATCTCGTGCGCAATCCCGACATCCTGGCCGAGATCTGCCGGACCCCGGGGAATCGGGTGGTGATCGGCTTCGCCGCCGAAACCGGCGATCTCGTGGCGAGCGCGCGGCGCAAGCTCGAACGCAAGGGCTGCGATCTGATGGTAGCCAACGATGTCTCGCGGGAAGGCTCGGGGTTCGATTCCGACACCAACGCGGTGGTTTTCGTGTGGCCGGGGGGAGACGTCGAGGAGCTGCCCTGTCTCTCCAAAACCGAAGTGGCGGCGCAGATTCTGGATCGGGTCGCGAAAATCCGCGGCGGAAACGGATGAGGCCGGGGCGATCCCGAGCTGCCGCGTTCCGAGGCGCCGCGCTCGCGCTGATTGCCATCGCCGTCGCCGGGCCCGGGTTGGCGGCGCACATCAACGTCGTCACCATCTCCGGATCCATCAATCCGGCCTCCTCCGATTACCTTCAGAAGGCCATCGCGCTCAGCCAGTCCGACGGTGCGGAGGCGATCCTGATCCAGCTCGATACGCCGGGGGGGTTGCTCTCATCGACCAAGGACATCATCCAGGCGATTCTGAACGCAGAGGTGCCCGTGGTGGTCTACGTCTCGCCCCGGGGCGCGTGGGCTGCCTCGGCGGGGACGTTCATCACCCTCGCCGGGCACATCGCGGCCATGTCTCCCGGGACCAGCATCGGCGCCGCCTCCCCGATCGGCATCGGCGGCAGCGGCGGGGAACGCGACGAGGACAACAAGCGGCGGGACGTGGCCGCCGAGAAGGCGGAGAAATTCACCACCGCCTTCATCAAGTCGATTGCCAAGGAGCGCAACCGCAACGTGGAGTGGGCCATGAAGTCGGTTCGCGAGGCCGACGCGATCGCCCAGGACGAGGCGCTGGAGCTCGGGGTGATCGATCTGATCGCGACCGACCGCGCGGATCTGCTGCGTCAGATCGACGGTTGGGAGGTCGTGATCGCGGGCGAGTCGCGAACCCTCGCCACGGTGGACATCGAGATCCGCGTGATTGAAATGGAACTACTGACCCGGCTCTTCAACTTCCTGGCGAGCCCCGATCTGGCGGTGTTGCTGGTGATGGCCGGGCTCCTGGGTCTGTACATCGAATTCAATCAGCCGGGCATGATCATTCCCGGAGTGATCGGGGGCCTGTGTCTGATCTTGGCAGCGATCGCGTTTCAGATCCTTCCTTTCTCCTGGGTCGGGCTGATGCTGATGTTCCTGGGGATGGGCCTCCTGGTTGCTGAGGTCTTCGTGACCTCCTATGGCTTCCTCTTCAGCGGGGGGGTGATCTGCTTCCTGCTGGGAGGTTCGATGCTCTTCGATCTGCCCGAGGTGAGCGATTTGAACGTCTCATTCTGGTCGGTTCTGGTTCCCATTACCGCGGCCTTTTCGCTGTTCGCGGGTATCGTGGTCTTCGCCGTCGGGCGAAGCATGGGCCGTGAGCAGACCGTGGGCGTGGGTGAGCTGCTCGGCCTGGTCGGCCGGGCTCAGACGGCGCTCGCGCCCGAGGGACGGGTCTTCATCCGCGGCGAATACTGGTCGGCGCGCGCCGACGAAGAGATCTCAGCCGGCGAGGCCGTGCAGGTTGCAGCGGTCGAGGGCATGCGATTGCGAGTTCGGCGCGCATCGCAGAATCATTGACCGCGGCCGAGCGGTAAGCAATGGAGGGATCCATGAGCCTGGGTATTTTGATTGGACTCGGGGCCATCGTCGCGATCGGTGTCCTCGGAATTCGTATCCTCACCGAGTACGAGCGGGGCGTGATCTTTCGGCTCGGGCGCTTTGCCGGCGTAAAGACCGCGGGCCTCAACTGGATCATTCCGGGTGTGGATCGAATGGTCCGCATCGGACTGCGGGAGATCGTGATGGACGTCCCCCCGCAGGAAGTGATCACCCGCGACAACGTCTCCGTCAAGGTGAACGCTGTGCTCTACTTCCGCGTCCTGCACCCCGAAAGGGCGGTTATCCAGGTCGAGAACTATCTCTACGGGACGTCCCAGCTGGCCCAGACGACGTTGCGGAGTGTCTGCGGCCAGGCAGAGCTCGATGAGCTGCTCGCCGAACGCGAAACGATCAACCAGAAGCTCCAGCAGATCATCGACGACCAGACGGAGCCCTGGGGCGTGAAGGTCCGGGCCGTCGAGGTGAAGCAGATCGATCTCCCCCAAGAGATGCAGCGCGCGATGGCGAAGCAGGCGGAGGCCGAGCGCGAGAAGCGATCCAAGGTGATCCACGCCGACGGGGAATTCATGGCAGCCAAGCGGCTGCAGGAGGCGGCTGCCGTGCTCTCGGTCGAGCCCGCGGCGCTGCAGCTTCGTTACCTACAGACGCTGACGGAGATCTCCACCGAGCACAACTCGTCGATCATCTTTCCGATCCCGATTGATATCTTGCGGCCGTTCTATGACCTGGAGCGCAAAAAACGGGACAGTGACCGAGACCAGAGCTAACAGGCGATGGCCTCCGGGGACGAGAACCTGTCGGTCGATGAGAAGGTCCAGCGGTCGGTCGCGCGATCGCTCGCCAACGTCTCGCTCCTGTCGGCCTCGGCGGTCGCTCTGGCCGGTTGGGCCTGGCTGGGTCTGTTCACGCTGGAGCCCGGTCAGGCGGAGGTCGTGCTGCGCTTCGGCGCCTACCAGGAGACTATTTACGAGGAGGGACTCCACTGGACACTGCCTCCCCCGTTCGTGCAGCGCCAGACCGTGAATGTCACCGCGGTGCGCAACGAGGACTTCGGCTTCCGGGGCCTGGAGAGCGAGGACATCCCCGAGGCGAGCATTCACGAGGCCACCATGCAGACCAGCGACAACAACATCGTGCGCGTGGGCTTCGCGGTACAGTTCACCATCAAGGATCCCTTCGCCGCTCGCTACCGCGTGGCCGAGCCGACCGCGGTGATCCGCGATGCGGCCCAGGCGGCCATGCGAGAGGTCGTGGGGCGCGAGACGGTCGACGGTGTTCTGCGCGAACACCGAGCGGCGGTCGCCGCCGAGGCCGCCGATCGGCTCCAGGCCATCCTCGATTCCTACGATTCCGGCATCGATATCGACAAGGTGCAGCTTCAGGACGTGCAGCCTCCCGCCGCTGTGCGGGCCGCTTTCGACGACGTCGTCGCCGCAACCCAGGATGCCAATCGACTGGTGAACGAGGCGGAGGGGTACCGAAACGAGACTCTCCCCAGAGCCCGGGCCGAGGCTCTCGAGCTGACCCAGGCCGCCTTCGGGTACCGCGATGCGACGATCGCGGAATCCACGGGCAAGGCTGCGCGATTCCGAGCGATCGCGGCCGAGTACCGCAAGGCGCCGGAGGTGACCCAGAAGCGGCTCTACCTGGAGACGATGGAGGCGATCCTGCCCAGCGTGGAGAAGGTGATCATCGAGTCCGGAACCGCGCAGGTATTGCCGTACCTGCCGCTGGGACGTCGGACCGAGCGAGTCGAGCGGTGAGGCGCTTCTTCGTCTTGGCCGCGCTGATCCTCGGGGCCTTCGTTGGCCTCATCGCAGCGGGCAACCGGGGGTGGGGACCGATCGTCATCACGAGAGAGGATCAGCAGAAGGTGATTCTTCGGCTGGGAGAGGTGCGAGCTGTGACGTCGCCGGGTCTCGCCGTGCGCGTTCCCTTTCTGGATCGCGTCCGGGTCTACGATCGCCGCTGGCTTCACCTGACCACCGAGGCCCTGCCGATCCAGACCCAGGACGGCGAGCAGCTCATGGTCGACAACTACGTGATCTGGAGGATCGACGATCCGGTCGCGTACCGGCGTTCGTTTCCCGGCGGAATCAACGACGCCCGGGAGCGGATCGATCGGGCCGTCCGCGACGACGTGCGGGAGGTGATCGGGCGCCACACGCTGACCCAGGTGCTCAAGGATGCGCGCGTGGAGATCATGCGGGAGATCACGCGACAGACTCAGGAGGCGCTGGCCGACAAGGGCATCGCCGTTGCTGACGTGCGCATCAATCGAACCGAGCTCCCGGCGGGCACCGAGCAGAGCGTCTATGGCCGCATGATGGCCGAGCGCGGGCGCCTGGCCCGCGGGAACCGCGCCGAGGGCGAGGAGCAGGCGCGCCGGATCCATGCCGAGACCGATCGCGAGGCTCGGGTCATCGTGGCCAATGGCTGGCGAGATGCCGAGATCACCCGCGGTGAAGGGGATGCCGAGTCCACCCGCATTTACGCCGAGGCCTACCAGACCGCTCCCGAATTCTATGCGTTCCTGCGCAGCCTGGAGGCCTACCGCAAGTCGATTGGTGAGCGCACCACGCTGGTAATGTCGCCCAAGGCGGAGTTCTTCCAGCTGTTCCAGGGATCGGGCTTCGTGCCCGAGCCGAAGGGACCAGCGCCACTCGGGGACCCCGGGTCGAAATAAGCCGGCGGCGGCGGGAGTCGCGCGAGCGGAGTCGAGGATTGCGGCACATCGCGGGGAGCGCGGCGGTTGGCCGGTCGATGACACGGCCGATCGTCACGGTGGGGAACTTCGACGGAGTTCATCGTGGCCATCGGGCGATCCTCGAGACCGTGGTGGCCCGTGCGAAGCATCTGGCCGGACAAGCGGTCGTCTACACCTTCGATCCGCATCCCAGGAAGGTGCTGTTCCCCGACCGGGCGCCGCGTCTGCTGACGACCCTAGATCAGAAGATCGAGCTCCTCGAGCAAGCCGGAGTGAATGCCGTGATCGTCGAGCCGTTCACGGTCGAGTTCGCGAAGACGCCGCCCGAGCGTTTCATTCGCGACTATCTCCACGATCGGATCCGTCCGGTGGAGGTGTTCGTTGGCTACGACTTCCACTTCGGACGAGATCGCGTGGGCTCGATGCGGATGCTCACCGAGATGGGGCCTCGGCTGGGATTTTCGGTGACGATCATCCCCGAGGTAACCGTGGACGGCGGCGATGTGAACTCGACCCGAATCCGACAGTTGTTGGCAGAGGCTCGCCTGGAACAGGCGGCGGACATGCTGGGTCGAACCTACTCGGTGCGGGGCCGGGTGGTGGAGGGCGAGCGGCGAGGGCGCACCCTCGGCTTTCCGACCGCGAACCTCGATCCCGACAACGAGGTCTTGCCCGGCGTCGGGGTGTACGCCGGGGAGGTAAGGTTCCTCGATCCGGGGAATCCCGCCCTCGGCCAGCGGCTGCCCGCGGTGATCAATGTGGGGACGCGGCCGACGTTTCACGATTCGAAGCAGGTCATGGCCGAGGCTCATTTGATCGATTTCGACGGGGACCTGTACGGTCGCCGGGTGGAACTCAGCTTCCGCTTCCACCTGAGACCGGAGCGCCGCTTCTCCGATATCGAGGCGCTCAAGCAACAGATCAGTGCCGATGTGGCGGATGGCCGCCGGCGACTGGAGGTTCCCTGATTCCCGAGGAGTTACACCCGGTCGGGGATTCGCGGGCGGCCTCCGCCCCCGGATCGGCGCCGACCTCTCGTCGGAGTCGTTGGCGGGACCCGCGCATGGGGGCGGGCCTGCTGGTGACGGTAGTCTTCCTCTGGCTGTTCCTGCGGGATGTGCCGTTCCGAGACGTCGCCCAGGCCATCGCCGGCACGCGCTGGGGCGTGTTGCTCGGACTCTCGATTCCCGCTTATGTGTTCGCCGTCTATCTCCGCGCGCTGCGTTGGCGCCATTTGATCGATCCGATCCAGTCCATCCCCACGGGCCCGCTGTTTCGCGCAGTGGCGATCGGGTTCATGGCGAACAACATTTTTCCGCTGCGCATGGGCGAGTTGGCCCGCTGCTGGTACCTGGCTCGGGAGACGGGAGCCAATACGGCCGCCGTATTCGGCACGGTCGTGCTCGAACGCGCGTTGGATATCGTCACCGTGGTGGCACTGGCTCTCGGCGCTTTCGCGGTCTGGGGCGGGGAAGGCGAGGGAGTCATTGCCCGGGGCGCGGTCTGGTTGCTGCCTGCGGCGGCGGTGCCGATTCTGGTCCTGGCCGGCCTGCGCGCGGCTCCCGAACGCGTGATTGCCGCGGTGCTCTGGGCCCTGGCCCCCTCCCAGTGCGCGTTTCGCGCTTCGCCGAGCGCCTGTTGCGGGGCTTTGGCGAAGGGCTCGGAGCTCTTCGCGGAGGGCGGCATCTGTTCTGGATCGCCTTCCATTCTCTCTCGATCTGGCTGGTCGCTTCGACGATCCCGCTCCTGGCCGGCTTTCTCGCCCTGGGGATCGGATTCGATTCGCCGCTGCAGACCCTCGGCGCGGCTTGGATCACCCTGGCGGCCATCGGAGTCGCCGTCGCGCTGCCCTCGGCCCCGGGCTTCTTCGGCGCCTACCACTTTGCCTGCAAGGTGGCTCTCGAGGGGTTCCAGGTTCCCACCGAAACGGCGGTGGCCATGGGAACCCTGGCCCATGCCACCTTCTGGATCACCCTGACTGCCCTGGGCCTGGTCGTCCTCCGCATCCGGCGGACCTCCCTCCTTGGGATCGACCCGGCCACTGAGGGCTCGGAAGCGACCCCCTCGCTGTAAAGCTTCCGTCCCGCCAAGCCGATAACCCACCGGGTTCTCGACGGTTACGCGCTCGCAGCCGCGGGCGCGACCACTCGAAGGAGCGCTGTTTCTCCGGGCGCCGGGAGTGAGAATCCGCACGGTCGGGAGGGCATCGGGCAGCGTGAACGAGCGGATCGGGGAACTCCTCGTCAAGCAGAACCTGCTCACGGCGGACCAGCTTCGGCAGGCCCGTGATGAAACCCGTATCAAGGGCGGGCGTCTCGGCGCCCAGATTACCGAGCTCGGCTTCCTGGACGAGGCCGATCTCACGGACTTCGTCGCCAAGCAGTACGGCGTTCCCTCCATCAACATCGACGAGTTCGAGATCGAGCCGGCGGTGATTCAGCTGATTCCCGAGGAGGTCGCCACCAAGCACACGGTCATCCCCGTCAACCGGGCGGGCTCGACCCTGATCCTGGCGACCCCGGATCCGTCGAACATCTACGCTCTGGACGACATCAAGTTTCTGACCGGCTACAACATCCAGGCCGTCGTCGCCTCGGAAGAGGCCATTCGGCGGGCCATCGACAAATACTACGACCAATCGACGTCCCTCGAAGACGTCATGGGCAACTTCGACGATTCCGACATCGATCTGGTACAAGACGACGAGGAGATCGATCTTGCGGATCTGGCGCGGGCGTCGGAAGATGCCCCGGTCGTCAAGCTCGTAAACCTGGTTCTCACCGATGCCGTGAAGAAAGGGGCGTCGGACATCCACATCGAGCCCTACGAGAAGTCATTCCGCGTCCGATATCGGATCGACGGCGTTCTCTACGAGGCGATGAAGCCGCCGATGAAGCTCAAGAACGCGATCATCTCACGCATCAAGATCATGTCGGAGCTCGACATCGCGGAACGGCGGCTTCCCCAGGACGGGCGGATCAAGCTCAAGATGGGCCGCGGCAAGGAGATGGACTTCCGCGTTTCCATCCTGCCGACGCTGTTCGGCGAGAAGACCGTGATGCGTCTGTTGGACAAGTCGACCCTGCAGCTGGACATGACCAAGCTCGGGTTCGAACAGGCGCAGCTCGATCTTTTCCAGGACTCGATCCACCAGCCCTACGGCATGGTGCTCGTCACGGGGCCGACCGGGTCCGGAAAGACGACGACGCTGTACTCGGCGCTCTCGGAGCTCAACCAGACCACGGAGAATGTCTCGACAGCGGAGGATCCCGTCGAGTTCAACCTGGCGGGCATCAACCAGGTGCAGATGCACGACGACATCGGGCTCAATTTCGCCGCGGCACTGCGTTCCTTCCTGCGCCAGGACCCCGACATCATCATGGTCGGCGAGATCCGCGACTTCGAGACCGCCGAGATCGCGGTCAAGGCGGCTCTAACGGGCCACATGGTGTTGTCGACCCTCCACACCAACGACGCGCCCTCCACGATCAACCGGCTGCTCAACATGGGTATCGAACCCTTTCTGGTGGCGTCGTCGGTCAACTGCATCGTTGCCCAGCGGCTCGCCCGACGCGTGTGCGAGGACTGCCGTGAGAACGACCCCGACGTCACCGTCGAGGCCCTGACCGAGGCGGGGATGCTGGAGGAGCTTGCCAACAAGACGGTCACGGTGATCGGCAAGGGCTGCCGTTCCTGTTCGAACACGGGATACAAGGGCCGTGTTGCCGTCTACGAAGTCATGCAGATCAAGGAAGAGCTCAAGGAATTCATCCTCAACGGGGCCTCAGCGCTCGAGCTCAAGCGCGAGGCGATTCGATTGGGCATGAAGACTCTTCGCCAGTGCGCACTCAGCAAGTTGGCGGAGGGAGGCACCACCCTCAGCGAAGTCGTACGCGTCTCGGCGGCGGACCACTAGGAGAGCGCGATCCGATGGCAAACATGCACCAGCTCCTGAAGGCGATGATCGAGAAAGGGGCGAGTGATCTCCACATCACGGTGGGCACGCCGCCCCAGCTTCGGATCGATGGCAAGCTTCACCCACTTCGGATGCCCCCCCTGGCGGGGGCCGAGACCAAGCAGCTCTGCTATTCAGTGCTCACCGACGCACAGAAGCACCGCTTCGAGGAAACGAACGAGCTGGACCTGTCCTTCAGCGTCCAGAAACTGTCTCGCTTCCGCGCCAATGTGTTCGTGCAGCGCGGGAACGTCGCCGGTGCCTTTCGAGCGATCCCCTTTCAGATCATGGACTTCGATGATCTGGGACTCCCCGAAGTCGTCCGGCAGCTCGCGGAACGGCCCCGGGGTCTCATCCTCGTTACGGGGCCGACAGGCTCGGGCAAGTCGACAACCCTGGCCACGATCATCGATCACGTCAACACGACTCGTCAGGAACACATCATGACGATCGAGGATCCGATCGAATACCTCCACAACCACAAATCCTGCGTGGTCAATCAGCGCGAAGTCGGGGCGGACACTGACAGCTTTCCCTCCGCCCTGAAGTACATCCTGCGCCAAGACCCCGACGTGGTGCTGATAGGCGAGATGCGCGATCACGAGACGATCGAAGCCGCATTGTCGGTCTTGGAGACTGGCCACCTCTGCTTCGCCACCCTGCACACGAACTCGGCGGCACAGACCATCAACCGAATCGTCGACGTATTCCCGCCCTATCAGCAGGCCCAGATCCGCGCCCAGCTCTCCTTCGTGCTCGAGGGGGTGTTGTGCCAGGCGTTGCTGCCCCGGGCCAACGGGCCCGGTCGAGCCATGGCGCTCGAGATCATGATCCCGAACTCGGCCATCCGGAACCTGATCCGCGAGGACAAAGTCCACCAAATCTACTCGGCGATGCAGATGGGCCAGGACAAGTTCGGAATGCAGACGATGAATCAATCGCTGGCGATGTTGTGCAGCCGTCGGACCATCAGCCTGGATCATGCGATCGCTCGGAGCCCGGATACCGACGAACTCAGAAAGCTGATCACGCAGGCCTCCCCGGGCTCTCCGGCGGTCAAACGGGCCGGAAGCCGGGGATGAACCAAGCCGCTGGCGAAGGCGGGCGAGCGCCGGGAATCCCGGCGGGGAGCTGAAACACCATGCCGATGTATTCGTGGAAGGCGCGAACCCGCCAGGGCTCGCTCAAGAAAGGCGAGATGGAGGCGGGGACCGAAGAAGCCGTCAGGGCGCAGCTTCGGGCGCAGTCGTTGACGCCGGTGGTGGTGAAGGCAAAATCCAAAGACATCAGCGAATACCTCACCTTCCTCCAGGAGAAGATCACCACCAAAGACCTCGTGATCTTCACCCGGCAGTTCGCCACGATGATCGACGCCGGATTGCCGCTGGTGCAGTGCCTGGACATCCTTGGTTCTCAACAGCCCAACAAGACCTTCAAGCGGGTCATTCTCGAGATCAAGAACGATGTCGAGCAAGGCTCTACGTTCGCGGACGCGCTTCGTAAACAGCCCAATCCCTTTGACCCGCTCTTCGTCAATCTGGTTCAGGCGGGAGAGATCGGCGGCATCCTCGATACGATCTTCAATCGCCTGGCGGTGTACCTGGAAAAGGCGGATAAGTTGGCCCGGAAGGTGAAGGGCGCCATGGTGTACCCGGTGACCGTGCTGGTCGTCGCCCTGGGCGTCATCATCATGATGCTCGTGAAGATCATCCCCACCTTTGAAAAGATGTTTGCGGATTTCGGAGGCACGCTGCCCGGTCCTACCCAGGTGGTGGTGAACATAAGCCACTTCATGCAAGAGTGGGTCGGTACCTTCCTGGTGGTGGTGACGGTGTTGGTGATCAGCTTTTCGCAGGGCCGCAAGCGCTCCTTGGCTTTCCGACGCTGGACCGATGGCGTGGCGCTCAAGGCGCCCATATTTGGGTCCCTGATCAGGAAGGTTGCGGTCGCCCGATTCACGAGAACCCTCGGGACGATGATTTCCAGCGGCGTGCCGATTCTCGACGGACTCGACATCGTGGCCAAGACCGCCGGTAACGTGGTGGTCGAAGACGCGCTCTACGACGTCAAGGCGGCCATCGCCGAGGGTCGGACCCTCGCGGAGCCCCTGGCCGAGTCGGGTGTCTTTCCGGGGATGGTCATCCAGATGATTGCGGTCGGCGAGGAAACCGGCGCCATGGAGACCATGCTGACGAAGATCGCAGACTTCTACGATGACGAGGTCGACGACGCGGTCGATGCGCTTACGGCGATGCTCGAGCCCGCCATGATGGTTGGATTGGGCGGGACCGTCGGCGGCATGCTCATCGCTATGTACCTCCCGATCTTCAAGATCGCCGATACGATCGGCTGACGGACGCGACCGGCATGATGCCCATGGAGGCGGGGCTCGAGCGGCGCCTGGTTGTTCTGATGGCGGCCCGGTTGGGCCTTTCCGCCGCAGCTCTGGGGATCGCCCTGGGCCTGGACGCTCTGGGCTTCCACGTCACGGTTACCGAGTGGCGCGGTTTTTACGCGACGGTCGCCTGCGCGTTCCTGGCCACCGTCGGCTACGGGCTGCTTCTGCCTCGGGTCCGGCGGAAGCAGCGCTTTGCCGTCATCAACATCGCCACCGACATCATCATCGTCAGTGCCTTGGTATTTTTCTCAGGTGGCAGCGATTCGGTTTTCACATTCCTGTACGTGCTCGTCGCGGTCTACGGCGCGACATTGTTCCAGCGTTCCGGTGCGCTGATATCCGGCGGAGTCAGCGCCCTGGCCTACGGCGCCGTGTTGATGGCGAGTCAGCCCGGCTGGGACGCGGTAGCCGGCAAGTGGCCGGTTCTGCTCACGGTCTGGGGCGTGCAGGCGGGGGCGGTGCTACTGGTGGCAGCGTTGTCGAGCTTCCTGGCCGCCGACCTGCGGCAGACGCGTGAAGTTCTGGACCAGCGGACCAGCGACCTGCATCGCCTGCAGAATCTCCACCGTCGCTCGGTGGAGAGCATGATGACGGGGCTCCTCACTGTCGATCTCGAAGGGCGAGTGACGTCCTTCAACCCGGAGGCGGGGAGAATCACCGGGCTCGACTCGTCGTCGGTTCTGGGACGAGACGTCGAAGACGTGCTCCCCGGCGTTCGGAGCCAAGCGATCGTGTATGCGGCGGATGGGGGCGGCAGCAAGGCGCGCGCTCGCATGCGCCACCGGAACGCGAGGGGCGAAGAGCTTCACCTGGGGGTGGTGGCCTACGTGCTGAGAGACGATGGGGGTGAGGCGCGGGGCCACGTCGTGGTCTTTCAGGACGTGACGGAAGTGGTGGCGATGGAGCACGATTTGCGGCGTTCCGAGCGGCTGGCCGCTGTGGGACAGCTGTCGGCGAGCATCGCACATGAAATCCGCAATCCCCTGGCGGCGATCTCGGGGGCAATTCAGACGTTGTCCCGGGTCCAGGGCGGGAGCGGCGAGGCGAAGCGCCTGGTGGATATCGCCGTCAGCGAAGCGGAGCGACTGAATCAGCTGATTAGCGATTTCTTGACGTACGCGCGTCCCGGACCGTGTAACCCGGAGCCCGTGGCGGTGGCCGAAGCCGTGGCGGGGGTGCTCGCGCTCTTCGAGTCGGTTCGTCCCGATCGGGTGAACGTGGATGTCTCCGTCGAAGCTGCCCTCGGCGTCCACGCCGATCCGGACCAGTTTCGACAAGTGCTCTGGAATCTCGTGTTGAACGCTTCCCAGGCGATGCCCGAGGGCGGCAGCCTCCGCATTTCGGCGAGGGAAGTCGACGATGAGGCCCCTCAAGCGGGCCCGCTCAGCCGCCGAAACGGGGGTTTGGGGGAGTCCAGATTGGCAACGGCCCACAGGTCAAAAGAACGCCGCGTGGAGATCGTCATCGCCGATGAGGGAGTGGGGGTCCCCGCGGAGGCGGTGGATCAAATCTTCGAGCCCTTCTTCACGACCAAGCCGGACGGTTCGGGCCTGGGGCTTGCCACCGTCCATCGCATCGTCGAGGACCACGGCGGGAATATTCACGTGGACAGCGTGGAAGGGGCGGGAACGATGATCCGGGTGCAGCTCCCCCGGGCGGAGGCTCCAGAATGACTGGGAAGGCGCGGGTGCTCGTGGTCGACGACGAGCGAAGCATGCGAGAGTTCCTGGAGATCTTCTTCCGCAGCGAGGGTTACGACGTCACCACCGCCGGGGACCTCGCGAGTGCGCATCTTCATCTCGAAACCAACGAATTCGATGTGGCGATTACCGACGTTCGCATGCCTGGGGGCAGCGGGATCGAGCTGCTGCACACCGTGCGGGAGAGCTCGCCGGAGACCGTCGTCATCATCATGACGGCGTTCGCGAGCACCGACACCGCCATCGCGGCCATCCGGGACGGTGCCTACGACTACATCACCAAGCCGTTCAAGGTCGAGGATCTTCGCCTGGTCGTGGAAAAGGCGCTGGAGAAGAAGCTGCTCTCCAGCGAGAACCGCCGGCTTCGCAGCGAGCTGCGCAGCCATGAGCGCGATCGCTCGATCATCGGCAGCAGCGCTGCGATCAATCGAGTCTTCGACGTTATCGGCCAGGTGGCGGATACCAAGGCCAACGTGCTCTTGACCGGGGAGAGCGGAACCGGGAAAGAGCTCGTCGCCCGTTCGATTCACAGCAGCGGCGGCCGTCGAGGCCGGCCCTTTGTCGCTCTGAATTGCGCGGCGATTCCCGAAAATCTGCTGGAGTCCGAGCTCTTCGGCCACGTGAAAGGGTCGTTCACCGGCGCCATCCGGAACAAGGCGGGACTTTTCGAGGCCGCGGATTCCGGGACCCTGTTTCTGGATGAGGTCGGCGAACTCACCCTGCCGCTTCAGGTGAAGTTACTCCGCGTGATCCAGGACAAGACCATCCGCCGGGTCGGCGGCACCAGCGACCAGCAGGTCGACGTCCGGGTCATCTCCGCGACCAATCGCTGCCTTACCGACGAGGTGGCGGCCGGGAGGTTTCGAGAGGATCTCTACTACCGGCTCAACGTGATCGAGATTCCAATGCCTCCCCTTCGGGATCGGGCGGACGACATTCCGCTACTGGTCTCCCACTTCATCGAGAAATACGCCCGGGAGCTCGACAGGTCGATTGAGGGCATCAGCGAGGCCGCCCTGGGCCGGCTCATGGCCTACCCATTCCCCGGAAACGTTCGGGAGCTCGAGAACGTGATCGAGCGGTCGATCGCGCTTTCGCGTGGCCCCTCGATCGAAGAGGAGTCCTTTCCGCCATCGGTGTTGAACGCGGTGGAGCCGACCACAGCTTCGCGCATTCCGCCCGAAGGCGTGAGCCTCGAGAGGCTGATGGCCGAATACGAGCGCGGCCTGCTGCTCGAGGCACTGGTTCCCGCGGGCGGCGTCAAGAAGCGCGCTGCCAGGCTGCTGCAGATCTCTTTTCGCTCCTTCCGCTACCGGATGGAGAAACTGGGTCTCGACGATTCCAAACCCGGAAAACCCTAGTTGTATGGGCCGGACTCAGGGCCTCCAGGCCGAGATCCTTCTCAGCCTCCTGATCGTCATGGTGGCGGAGACGGGATTGCTCTGTGCAGCCTGGGTCCAGACGCACATCGCGACTATGCACCAGCTTCACGAATGGACGACTCGCGGTCTCGTCGAGAGCGCGCGCTGGTCGGTTGCCATGCCGCCGCCCGGTCCCCCGGGAACGCGCTGGTGGACGGTGGCAGAGGACGGCACGGGACGACCTCGGGGCGCTCACGGAGTGCCCATGGACGCGATTGCGACGGAGCTCGCCGCCACCGCGCGGAAACAGGGAGCCTCGGTTCTGCGCATCGGGCCCCCCTGGAGCGCGATCCGGTTTTCCGCTCCGGTCGGTGCGGGGCGCGTCGCGGTGGCGTGGGTGCCGCCCGCGGTCTCGCCCGTCTTGATCGGGGGCCTCCTGATCGCCGACGTTCTGGTGTTCACTGCCTTCGGCGCCTACGTCCTGCGGCGCCGACTCGTATTGCCTCTGCAGCGCGTGGCCATCGCCGCGCGGGCGATCGCCGATGGAGCGACCGACTGCCGTGCTCCCGTCGATGGGGTGCGCGAGACCGCCGAGGTTGCAGCGGCGTTCAACGAGATGACCGAAGCCGTGGAGAGGCGGAGCGGCGAGCTGGAAAAAGCCGTCTCCGAGCTGCGCGAGCGCAACCGCAGCCTGCGGGAGGCGCGCGCCGGTCTGGACCGAGCCGCCCGGCTGGCGGCGGTCGGGCGCTTGGCCGCGGGGGTTGCCCACGAGGTGGGAAACCCCATGGGCGCCATGCTGGCCTTCGTGGACCTGGCCAAACGAGATCCCGGTCTCGACCCGGCCAGCCGGTCGCATCTCGATCGGGCCATACGAGAAGGCGAGCGGGTCCGGGCGATTCTGTTTCAACTGCTCGACTTCTCCCGGCCTCCGCGGGGCCAGTGCGCTCCGGTAGACCTGCGGGCCGTCTGCGGAGAGACCGCGTCCCTGGTCGGCGCTCAGCGTCGCTTCGCGAACATCCGGATCGAGGTGTCCGCCGAGGGTGAGCCGCCCCAAGCCTGGGCGGATCCGAACGGGGTGGCGCAGATCGTCCTCAATCTCCTGCTCAACGCCGCGGACGCACTCCGGGAGACATCCGAACCCAGGATCCGGGTCGTGATCGCCGCGAGGGCGCGATGGCTGCGAGAGGGCGAGAGCGCCGATGGGGCTGCCGAGCGACTTCGCACGGACGCGGTCCGGTGCTGGGTCGAGGACAATGGACCGGGTATCGCAGAGGAGGATCGGGAGCGCATTTTCGATCCCTTCTTCACCACGAAGGCGCCAGGCGAGGGGTCCGGCCTCGGCCTCTCGAACGCCCAGCGGCTGGCGGAGGAATTCGGCGGGAGCCTCGAGCTCGTCGACGAGCCGGGGGCGCAGGGTGCGGTGTTTGCCCTCTGTCTTCCCGCGGTGCCCGAAGATTCCGCCGATGGCACAACCCGCGCCGCCCGGCGGTTGCCTGCGGGCGGGCGAACGGTCGGGTCCTGATCGGGCGACTCAACTCCGCAAGAAACTTCGCGGCGCGCGGAAGATTGCGGTGTGGGCGCGCTGGCATGCGGCTCCCTCGACGCGAAGAAAATCAAGAAGTACCACGAGTTGGCCGATCCGACTCAGGTGGCACAGCGCTTGCTCTATCGCGGAGCCGGGCGCACAGCGCGCGGAGGTCAAGGACGTGCTCTCGTTCAAGCAGAACGGCTTCACGCTGATCGAGATGATGGTGGTCGTCGGGATCGCCGGCATCATGATCGCCATCGCGGTGCCGTCGATCCAGCAGTGGGGTGTGAACCAGCGGGCCTCGGCCGGAATCCGGTCGATTGCGGGCGCGCTCATGCGCGCGCGCCACGAGGCGATCCGCACCGGGAATAACCACCTTGTGTTCTTTCAGCAGGACACCGTACCCAATCCCCTCGTCGACAGCGAAGGGGCTCCGGTTGTGGTGGCCGTCATCAACGATGACCAGCCGGGGAGCACCAACCAGAATTGCAAGATCGATACCGACGAGACGATTGCGGTGGTGTACCCCGAGGAGGGGCTCAACTGGGGCGTAA